>DAIDJH010000036.1 GCA_027451425.1 Bdellovibrionales bacterium
ACGGCAATCGGATAGGCCACTCCCGTCAGGCATGTCATAAAAACGAACATTCTAAAAGCCGCTAAAAATTGTTTCATGCAAGCCTCATAGCGCTAATAATGATGTCAATAAGTTTAATCCCGATAAACGGCACGATTAAACCGCCAAGACCATAAATTAAAAGATTTCGGCGCAACACAAGCGACGCACCCATCGCCCGGTATTTCACACCTTTAAGCGCAAGCGGGATGAGCGCCACAATAATCAGCGCATTAAAAATCACCGCACTCAATATCGCGCTTTCGGGGGAATGCAGGTGCATAATATTCAAACAATTGAGTGGGCCCGTTTTTGCACCATTCAATATATAAAGTGTGCTGAAAAGCGCCGGTAAAATGGCAAAATATTTCGCGACGTCGTTGGCGATGCTGAACGTGGTGAGCGAACCGCGCGTCATGAGCAGTTGCTTGCCGATCTCAACGATCTCAATTAATTTTGTTGGGTTGCTGTCAAGGTCCACCATGTTGCCCGCTTCACGCGCGGCTTGTGTGCCGGTGTTCATCGCCACTCCCACATCGGCTTGCGCGAGTGCTGGTGCATCGTTTGTCCCGTCGCCGGTCATGGCGACGAGATGGCCTTTGGCTTGCTCGTCGCGGATTCGCTTGAGCTTTGTCTCGGGAGTGGCTTGCGCCATGAAATCGTCAACCCCCGCTTCTGCGGCAATCGCCGCCGCCGTCAGCGGATTATCGCCGGTGATCATCACCGTGC
Source organism: Bdellovibrionales bacterium (assembly GCA_027451425.1). Lineage (GTDB taxonomy): Bacteria > Bdellovibrionota > Bdellovibrionia > Bdellovibrionales > UBA1609 > RBG-16-40-8. Next base: position 748 of record DAIDJH010000036.1, read on the forward strand.
GAATGCCCATTTTCCGCAGCTCCGCAAATCGCTCTTTGATGCCGCCCTTAACAATATCTTTGAGTTGGACGACACCCAAAATTTCATTTTGCTCAGCAACAACAAGAGGCGTCTGCCCTTTTTTCGCGATACCTTCGACTAGCGAATCGAGTTCTTGCGGGATGCTCCCGCCGCTTGTACGGATTAGATTTTTAATCGCATCCACCGCGCCTTTTCGAATTGACCGAACCCGACCATTTTCTTGTACGTCAATCCCGCTCATGCGCGTATGCGCCGAAAAAGGCACAAATTTCGCGTCGTGCGGCTGCACACTCGTCGCGCGCATCGAAAATTTTTCTTTGGCCAAAACCACAATTGACCGGCCTTCAGGAGTTTCATCCGACAGCGAAGCAAGTTGCGCGGCCTCAGCCAGACGTTCGACGCTCACGTTTTGAACAGGCATAAACTCGGTGGCCATACGATTGCCGAGCGTGATTGTGCCGGTTTTATCAAGGAGTAAAACGTCGATATCACCCGCGGCTTCGACCGAGCGACCGCTTGTCGCGATCACGTTGCGGCGAATAAGCCGATCCATTCCGCTAATACCGATGGCACTCAAAAGGCCGCCAATCGTCGTCGGAATCAAACAGACAAGCAACGCGATAAGGACCGGAACGGTGACGATGTGAGAAAGATCTTGATGACTGGCATTGCCGCTGTAATCGGCAAATGGTTTCAACGTCGCCACAGCCAACAAAAACACAATGGTTAACCCTGACAGCACAATACTGAGCGCAATTTCATTGGGAGTTTTTTGCCTTTTAGCCCCTTCGACAAGCGCAATCATACGATCCAAAAACGTTTGCCCCTGTTCAGCCGTAATGCGCACCAAAATGCGATCGCTAATCACGCGCGTGCCACCCGTCACAGCGCTACGGTCGCCGCCGCTCTCACGTATGACCGGCGCTGATTCTCCCGTTATGGCGGACTCATCCACACTCGCAATGCCTTCGATCACTTCACCGTCGCCCGGAATGATGTTACCCGCTTCGCAGACCACAACATCGCCTTTTTTAAGCTCCGCCGCATTTACACTGGTTTCTTTGCCATTTTTCAATCGCCGCGCCACAGTTGACGTTCTTGTTTTGCGGAGTTCGGCCGCTTGCGCTTTGCCTCGCCCCTCAGCAATTGCTTCGGCGAAATTGGCGAATATCACCGTGAACCACAGCCACAGCGAAATTTGATACTCAAATCCACGCGAACCGTTGCCGATATGAAAAACGGCGTAGCATGTAGAGATCAACGCGCCAAGTTCAGTTACAAACATCACGGGGTTTTTCAGTTGAATGCGCGGGTCAAGTTTAGCGAACGCATCTTTCAATGCGGGGATTAATATCTCAAAGTTAGTCCAACTCGCTTTTTTACTTTTGTTGTTTTTCAAAACGTCACCCCTCGGAGCATTAAAAAGTGTTCAATAATCGGGCCCAACGACAGCGCCGGCAAATACGTCAGCGCGCCGACAACGATAATGACACCGACCAGAAGGATGCCAAAAATCGCCGTGTCCGTCGCAAATGTTCCGCTTGATGGTGGAGCCATCTTTTTCTTCACAAGCTGCCCGGCAATCACCATGCATGGGATGATGACAACGAACCGACCGATGAGCATGGCTACCGCCAGCATCATGTTGTAGTAAACGGTGTTCGCATTCAACCCGGCAAACGCACTTCCATTGTTGTTCGTCGCCGAGGTGAACGCATACAAAATTTCGCTGAGTCCGTGTGGCCCTTTGTTCGCGAGGCTTGAAAGCCCCGCCGGTAACACGGCCGAGAGAGCCGCGCCGATCAATACAATTGCGCATGGAGCAAGTATCCCAAAAATCGCCATTTGCACTTCGGGCGCTTCGATTTTTTTACCCAAATATTCAGGCGAGCGACCAACCATCAGTCCAGAAAGAAATACGGTGAGAATTACAAAAAGAAGCATCCCGTACATCCCCGCACCCACGCCGCCAAAAATCACCTCACCCATCATCATGTTGAACAGCGCCACTCCGCCCGAAAGAGGTGAAAGACTCGAGTGCATCGCATTGACGGCACCGTTCGACGCCACTGTTGTTGCTGTTGACCAGATTATACTGTTGGTGACACCGATGCGGGTCTCAACTCCCTCCATCAAACTTGAGAGATGAAAAATTGGATTGGGTATATGTTCGGCATAAAGAGAAATCCCCAAACCCGCGAGCCAAACTAAAAACATAACGATGAACAACGTCCACCCTTCGCGCGGCCGTTTCGCCATCCGGCCATATGTGTAGGTGAGCGCCGCCGGAATTAACAAAAGCGCCAGCATCTCGATAAAATTCGAAAGCGGCGTCGGATTTTCCATCGGAGTGGCGCTATTCATATTGAAGAAGCCGCCGCCATTCGTCCCGATCTGCTTGATGGCGACTTGCGAAGCTGCCGGCCCTAATGGAATCGTTTGTTTAGCCCCCTCAAGTGTGACGATATTTTTGTATGAGGCAAAACTTTGCACAACGCCTTGGCTCATAAGGATGACGGCGAGTACAAACGACAGCGGGAGTAAAATGTAAACCGTACCGCGCGTGAGATCGACCCAAAAATTGCCCAGTGAGCCATCGTCGTTTTTTTGCAAAATCCCACGCGCCATGGCCAAAAACACCGCTAACCCCGTCGCCGCGCTTAAGAAATTCTGCACAGCAAGCCCCGCCATTTGCGTCAAATACGACATCGTCGTTTCACCGGCGTAACCTTGCCAATTCGTATTGGTCACAAAACTTACCGCTGTGTTCAGAGCCGAATCCCACGAGACGTTCGAAAAATGTTGCGGGTTGAGCGGCAAACCATGTTGACGCAGTTGAAGAATAAACACGGCGAGAAAGCCAAAAAAGTTGAACCAAAGAAGTGCTTTCGTGTATTCGCGCCAATCCATCTTAGCTCGTGCATCGACCCCTGCAACCCGATACGACAGTTTCTCAAGGCCGCCCAGAAGCGGCGTCAGAAAAGTTCGCTCGCCTTCTACAACTTTACCGATGAAACTACCCAGAATAGGGGTCAATGCGAGCAATGCGATTACATAAAGTGCCAGCTGAACAAAATCTTCGAAATTCATGATTTCACCTAAAATTTTTCTGGATTAAATAGCGCGAAGATCAAATATCCCAGTACCCCAAGCCCGATCAGGCCGATTATGACAAAGTCCATATATGCTCCCTAAAGCACATATATTAAGGCCAATCGGCGTAAAAAGTCCGTAAAAATTTAAAGCCGCGCTCTGCCTAGTACATTTCGACGTTGTCGTTTTCTTTGAAGCCGGAGCCGGAGTGGACGATGGCGATAGCGCCGTCTTTGCCGAAGTAGCTGACGACTTCGAGCGTACCTTTCATTCGACCGGGTGCCGTACCGATGTACACTCCCGTATCGGGATCAAAAATATCACGGCCAGGTTCTGTCACGCGCAAAATATCGCCGACTTGAAGGCCCGAAAGCCGACCGGCGTTGAGATAAATTTTATCACCGCTCACAAGGGCAATGCGCCCTCCCCACGACAATTTATCAACAGCACGAAGAATATCACCGACCGTTTGATGAAAAGCCCGCCGCACGGCTAACCGAACGAGGTTGGGGTCGTTTTGAAGATCCACCTCGTCACTGGTATCGGCCACTCGCGTGGTCGCAGATTCGACCGCCGCGTGCTTTGTGACATCGACCATTTCTTTACCGGTGCTGGCGGAATAAACACGAATGCGCACAGTGACTTTGCTGGTGGCGTGAAGCGTTCGAAAAACGCCGATCGGGTCGTCAGTGCGTTTAGCCCCCACGTCGACAATTTGACCGACAACCACCGCCGCCACGCCCAGATTTGAGGCGACTTTTGAGACAGCGGTCATGTCATAATCGTTGTTTTTAATAAATGAACCTATGTCGTGTGGAATGTCGCTATTATTGATCACGATAAACTGGCCGGTTTGCACGAGGTCGTCGACCACCGTTCTTCGTGCGACATGCTTAATGGCTTGCGCGTGGTGGATGTCCTGATCGAGAAACGGCAGAACAATTAATTTTTTTCGCATTTCGCCGTTTTCACGCGCGTAATACGAGACGTCGCGAACCTGTGGCCCCGAGGCGTTTTGCATCGAGTGATCCGATTGAATGTCCATGATCCCGCACGAACAAAGCGCCGACGCAGCCAAAGCCAATGCCAATACAAAAGTAAATTTGCACGTCATGTTCTTATTATATGCACTGTATAGGCTGTCGAAAAGCGCGCGGTTCAAAAAAGTCCAGCGCGCTCAAAGAGCTTTGACGTTAAGGGTCACCCCATCCGGACTCACGTCGGTCACCTGAACTTTGTACTGGGTCATTTTTGCGTCTCGAAACGCTTGCGCCAATTGCTGCGGGAGCACCGACGCGTCGGCATCAAACGTCACTTGATGGGCCGCAATCACACGCTCGCGAAACGCTTTAATATCGTGCACCTGCAGCACAACCGCTGAACGAAAATCCTCGAATTGCTTCGGTGAAAGCTGCCCGTTCGCCACTACGCGAATGATTGAAGCGCCGAAAGTTCCGCGCTTCCAAATACTGTTCAACTGCGCGCTCAAATCAGCGCAGATTTGCGGGACAGCTTCGTTCAACTGCTCGGTCACGACCTTGCGAAGCGGTCCTGGATCGGTCGTATAAGAGCGTGTCACCTCGGCGAGGGTTCTCCCGTTGCCGGAATAAATCGCCTCTAAGTGAACATCGACGATATATGTATCACTCGCGTCTTGCTTTGCGCGGAATTGCACCTGACCGCGCAGCACGATTGAACTTTTAAAATACTCCCCAAGAAACAGGGCGTCGACTTTTTGCAAATCTTCGCTGCGATAAGGCTCGGGAACTGAGTGCCCGAACCGCGCGGCAATCGGCGTCAACCCGTAAAATCCGATCTTAAGAAGTTCACTCTTCAAATTCTTCTCGAATACATCCGCATTTTCACGCAAATCGGCATGGTCGGGTGAAGCGGGCCTGTACCACCAACCGTAGCTCCGCGCTGTCACGCGATCTACGTATTGCACAACCGGTAAAACCTTCGGCGGACCTTGAATCTGATACAGTAGGCCATTTTCGAGGAGCATAGACCGAAGTGCCGTCAACGACAGACTCATTTGTACGTCCATCGCATAAACGTTATTGTCATGGGTCAAGTTACTGCTGCTCATACTCAAAATGTAGCGCGAAGAATTTTGAATGATTTTGCTTTCGATGGCGTCTTTGAGATGCACCATCTTTCCTTCACCGACGAGCGTTTTGATATAATCAAACGATGCATCTTCAATGGCTTTGTTCATCAACTGATCTTGTGCGGTGGAGCCATCGTCAGTCTGCACGGCTTCATGGCGGGTGATATCGACAACAACCTGAGCGAACGTGCGCGCACTGATGAAAAAGGCGCCGGTAATGACTGCAAAAATGATGAGTTTACGAAAAAGCTTCGACATGCGAGATATTCTAGCTTGCCGCGCACACCATGGCAATTATGCACCAAGAGGCGGTTCAAAAGAGTCCAGATGTTTTTCAGCAGTCTCTCAATCGGACAAAGTCCAGTTCGACTCCGGTAGTACGCTCGATACCGTCTCAAACAGTTGCGGCGTCAGATCCACGCCACGTGGGGATGTCACATCCAAATCGACGACCTTTGCCAACTCTTGCAAATGAACCTTGAGCACGCAAGCCGTTGGACCTGGGTATTTTTCCAACGCTTCTTTGAGCAGCGACAATTTCGCCAGCGAATCTTCACCAATATCAATGGTGAAACGTTTTGATTGCCGAAACATATCGCTTGCCACCCTCACCTTTTCGACGATCATTTTATAATTGCCCCGACCACTTGCGCTTTCACCGTTGACTTGACCGGCGCCATTCTCAGCTTCAGATTTTTCGAGCTGACCCGTCACAATCAAAGCCCCCTCGTTCTTGAGTATCGCTTCACACTGCGCAAACACATCGGGGAATATGACGAGCTCACAAGCCCCACTCGTGTCTTCAAGATTGCCAAAGGCCATGCGCGTGCCTTTTTTGGTTATAAAGGGTTTAAGTTCAGTCACTATCCCCGCCACCGAAATTTTCGACTTTGATGGAAAAGCTTCAAGTTCACCTAATTCTGCGTTTACAAAACGTTTGAGAAGACCTGCGTAACTGTCAAGGGGGTGACCGCTCAAATAAAATCCCAGCACCTCTTTTTCATAGGCAAGTTTTGCTGACCGTGACCACTCCGCGCAACGCTCAAGCCGCACCAAATCTTGGTCTTGATCGTCTTCTGACATTGCGAACAGACTCGACTGCCCGAACTGATCGTCGCGGCGCTTTGCTTCAGCGCGCTCAATAAATTTAGGATAACCCAGCATCAATTCCGAACGATGAAAACCGTATTCATCCAAAGCTCCAGCTTTAATCAGGCATTCGACAGTTTTCTTGTTCACTCGCCGCAAATCAACCGACGAGAAAAAATGTTCGAGCGTCGCGAAGCGACCGTTCGGTTGATTTGATCGCGCTTCGACAATCGCTTCGACCGCCGCCTCCCCAACTCCTTTGATCGCTCCCAAAGAAAATACGATGTCGTCACCGTCAACGCTGAATTTGTATTCTGAAAAGTTGATGTGCGGTGGCCGCACGCGAATGCCGCGCACACGAGCGTCTTTTACGTACTTCACCACCTTGTCGGTGTCGCTCGACGACGTGGTCATGAGCGCAGCGTAAAACTCGGTTGGATAATAATATTTCAAATACGCCGTATACACGGCAACCACGCAATAGGCGGCCGCGTGGGATTTGTTAAAACCGTACTCGGCGAATTTCGCCATCAAATCGAACAGCTCTTCGGACTTACGCGGATCAAAACCATTTTTGTTGGCTCCGTCGAGAAATCGCGATTTTTGTTTTGCCATTTCTTCGGCGATCTTTTTGCCCATCGCCCGTCGCAAGACATCCGCCTCGCCCAAACTGTAACTGGCAATCCGCGCGGCAATGAGCTGTACCTGCTCTTGGTAAACCACGATCCCATATGTTTCTTTTAGAATCGGCTCAAGCTCGGGGAAGATAAATTCAGCCGATTTTCGCCCGCTTTTTCTATCTAAATAGTCAGGAATCATATCCATCGGACCCGGTCGATAAAGCGCGTTGATCGCGACAATGTCTTCAAATGCCGTCGGCTGCGCCCTTATAATGAGATCGGTGATGCCCTTGCCTTCAAATTGAAATATTCCGGCCGTATCGCCGCGGCTCATAATGGAGTAGACGTTCGGATCCTTGAGAGAAATGTCGGCGGTTGTAATTTTTTTGCCGCGATTTTTCTCAATCAGCTCAAATGCGTTCTGAATATGAGTGAGCGTGGTAAGACCCAAAAAGTCGAATTTGATCAGGCCGAGTTTTTCGGCATGCTTCATATCGTATTGCACGACGTTTTCGTTATCACCGCCTTTGTACAATGGCGCGTGCCTCACGATGTCGCCGTCGGCGATGATCACTCCCGCCGCGTGAATACCGGCGTGCCGCGTGAGCCCCTCGATTCTTCGGGCTAGATCAAGGAGCGTCGCGATCTTTGGATCATCTTCGCTCATCTCCCGCAATCGCGGTTCAGTTTCAATCGCCTCTTCGAGCGTGATGCCGAGTTTTTCGGGTACAAGCTTGGCTACCACATCAACTTCGCCGTAAGTCATCCCCAACACCCGACCGACATCACGAATCGCCGCCTTGGCTTGCAACTTACCAAATGTGATGATTTGCGAAACGGATCGCTCGCCGTATTTTTTTGTAACGTAATCGATCACCCGACCACGATTATCCTGACAAAAATCGACGTCAAAATCCGGCATCGAAATCCGCTCTGGGTTTAAAAATCGCTCAAAAATCAAATTGTACGGCATCGGATCAAGATCGGTTATGCCAAGGCAGTACGCGACAAGCGAACCTGCACCAGAACCGCGCCCCGGCCCCACCGGAACACCGTTGGTCTTCGCCCAGTTGATAAAATCTTGAACGATTAAATAATATCCATTGAACCCCATCTGATCGATGACTTCCAATTCGTACTCAAGCCGTTGTATATACTGCGGCCGCTTCTCATCGGCCACAGGTTCACCGCGCGTTGCCAGTTCAAAAAATCTTCGCTCAAGGCCCACATGAGCCAAACGTGAAATTTCTTGCGTGAGCGAACTGCCACCTTCTGTCGGGAAGGACGGCAAATAATAAATTGGCTTCCCCTCCGAGTTCTTCAATTGAAATTTCACATCGCAACGGTCGGCAATCTCAAGAGTCGCCTCACAGGCTTCAGGCAAATCGCGAAATAACTCCCGCATTTGCTCGGCGCTCTTTAAATAAAACTGGTCAGAACCCAAACGAAACCGCGATGGGTCTTGCAATGTCTTGTTCGTGCCTATGCAAACCAAAACCTCTTGCGCGACTTGATCCTGCGGGAGGGTGTAGTGGACATCATTAGTGGCTACAAGTTTTACGTTTCGCTTTTTCGCCTGGGCGATGAGATACGGCATCATCTCGTCCCATTCTTTTACGCCCGTGCGATTAAGCTCAAGATAGAAGCGATCGCCAAAAAGATCTTGATAGAAATCGAGACGTTCAGCCGCGCGCTCATCACCCAAATTTTTATATGTCCACGGCACATCGCCCATCAAAGAACCGGAAATCGCGATCAAATTCTCGCTGTGCGCAGCCAAAACTTCATCGTCGATTCGCGGTCGATAGTAAAAACCCTCTTGATAGCCAATCGACGAAATCCGGCATAAGTTTTGATAGCCGGCGTGGTTTTGCGCCAGGAGCACAAGCCGACGATTCGGCAAACGCGCCGCCTCAGGGTCTTCGCCTTTAACTCTTCGCCCTCGCGGCGCCAAAAAAACTTCAAGCCCCAAAATCGGTTTGATTCCCGGCAACAGTTACACCAACAATGGCACGAGCACGCAGCAGCTGCAGTTGCACATCTACTACGGCGCCGGCAACCCCGGTTCGCACCTGAAAGTGCTCGTCTACGCCAACAGCCACAGCTTCGTGCTGGTCCCGAACACGCCCGCCGGCAGCATCTACGGCCAGTCGGCGCTGCCCGCGCCCTACGAGATCACCACCACCGCGATCGACGCTACCAGTGCCGCCGCGGGCAACAACACGATCGAGCCCTACGCCTCGCAAGGTCCGGTGTTCCTTTCGCAACCCGCGACCGGCACCAGCACGCGACAGAAGCCCGACTTCACCGCGGTCGACTGCGTGCTGGTGACCGGAGTCGGCGGATTCGGTACCGCCAACAGCGGTACGCCGCCCAGTGCCACTTTCTGCGGCACCTCGGCCACCTCGGAGGCCGTGGCCGCGATCATGGCGCTGCTGGAGCAGGCCTACCCGGGCAAGGATCCCTACGCGATGCTGCAGGCCGGCGCCAAGGCACTGGGCAGCGGCAATCCCAACGGGGTCTACGGTTATGGCCTGGTCAACGCCTA
>DAIDJH010000037.1 GCA_027451425.1 Bdellovibrionales bacterium
TCACTGCCCTGACCGGTTTCAAAAATACGATGTTTGATTTCGTCAGTGATATGCGGGATGACCTGAACCGTCCCGCCGAGATAATCGCCACGCCGTTCTTTGGCGATCACGCTTTCATAAATTTGACCGGCGGTAATACTGTTGCCGCGATTCACTGGCCCCGAGGTAAATCTCTCATAGTGCCCAAGATCGAGATCCGTTTCAGCTCCGTCTTCAGTTACATAAACTTCGCCGTGCTGAAGCGGTGACATTGTGCCCGGGTCCACATTGATGTATGGATCGCATTTCATAAGACAAACCTTGAACCCTCTTGATTCAAGGAGTGTCCCAAGGCTTGCAGCCGAAAGCCCCTTGCCAATCGATGAAACCACGCCGCCCGTCACGAATATGAATTTTTGTTTAAATACTTTCGCGCGTGATTTTGCCATAGATTACACTCCCCTTTTTGCCGTCAAAGATTCAACGAGCCTTACATCATCGGCAGTGTCAACGCCCACAGAAACAGCGTCTATGGTGGCAACATGAATGCGTTCGCCAAGCCACATAGCTCGCAATTGCTCCAAGCTCTCGGCACGCTCAAGCGGCGTCGCCGGTTGCTCGCAAAACGTTTTTAAAAATTCGCGCCTATATCCATAAAGGCCGATGTGTTTCAGCGCGAGACCTGGGTATTTTTCGATGCTCTCACGTGAATAAGGTATCGCGAAACGACTGAAGTAAATCGCCTCATTCCGGCGATTCATAATCAACTTCACCACGCCGCGCGACTCCAGCTCTTCGGGAGCAAGTCGATGAGCCAGTGTTGCCATTTTCGCATCTGAATTTTCGGAGAATATCTTGATTAGTCGATCAATCCAAAATGGTTGGATCAGCGGTTCGTCGCCCTGGATATTCAAAACAACGTCACACGAACGTTCGCGCGCTGCCGCCCAAACGCGGTCGCTACCCGATGGCAATTGGGGGTCGGTCATGACCGCCCTCACACCTATTTTTTCAGCAAGATTGGCAATGTCTTGGTGATCGGTGGCAACGATAAGCTCGTTCAGCCCTTGCGCTGAACGCACACCGTTCACCACCCATTCGAGGAGAGGCCGGCCGTTGATTTTCAAAAGTGGTTTCGCAGGTAGACGGGTCGACCCATAGCGGGCCGGGATAACTCCCAAGACTTGCATTCGCTATTGTTAGCACTTAAATGCCACTGTTAGCAAGCGTCGTCGCCAATCCGCCTATAGTCTCAGCCAATGGGAGTAGATTTGCCGCCTGATCGTCTTCTTTCAGAAGATGCGCCAAGTGCCAAAGAAGGTCATCGGTTGTCACTATACCGACCGCAATTTCATTGTCGTCGGCCACCACAAGCGATGAAATCTTTTTTTCAAGCATTTTAAACACCGCATTTCGTACCGGCATATTTTGGTTCACGTACTCAACCGGCGCGTTCATGAAGTATTCAACAGTTAGCTCCTCTAGGGAGAAGCCGTCCAGATCTTCAAATTGCCCGTAATCGCGGGCACTCAAAACGCCCACAATCACGCCCCCGTCATCGATGACTGGTAAGTGGCGAAAGCGGTTCTCATCCATCATTTCTTGCGCATCGGCAAGCGACGTCCCGACTGGCACAGTTACAAGCTTTGACGTCATAATATCTTTTGTTCGCGTAATCATGGAATAACCTCCTTCATTAATTCCATTGTAGCCACGGATCGGTGAATTGCATCCAATGACTCAACATGTTTTCTTCATGCGTCCGAACTTTGGGAATATCAATCCCAAACTCCGGACTAAATCGGGCACTTTCGGATGCATACCGACATGTAGAAGAGCTGTCGGACACAATGTCCACGGTATGGTTTTTGAATAAGCCCTTTTACCTGGAATTAAAAAGGGGAGGGGAAAAATATGAAAACTATGAATCTCAACTTGCGCCATTTTGGCACTGAAAAGGGCTTCATCACGATGGTGTCGGAAAATGTAAGAAAAACATTTGAGCTCGACGGCTACGCGCTCATCGGTCGCGATCAACAATGCACAATTTGCATCCCTGATTCATTTACCTCACTTCGCCACGCACGAATCGAAAAAGTAGGCCAGGGGTACCTCGTGCGTGATTTGAAGTCGAGAAACGGCACCTATGTTAACGGCAATCGAATCGTCGAAGCCCATTTATATGATAACGACCGCCTACGTGTCGGCATCACCGAATTTATTTTCACATTTGAGCGCGACCCGTCGATCAACCATCTGTATATTCAAAGTAAAAATACCCTTTGGAACCAACAATTGTCCCGGCTACCAGCAATAGCTGCAAGCCCTTATCCGATATTAATTTTAGGACCGTCCGGTACAGGCAAAGAAGTACTGGCCAATTTAGCGCACCGATTTTCAAATCGCAGTCACGGTCCATTTTTAAGCGTAAACTGCAGTGCCTTGACTGAATCTCTCGCCGAAAGCGAACTTTTCGGCCATACCAAAGGGAGCTTCACCGGCGCAACATCCGACCGCAAAGGCGCCTTCGAATCCGCCAGAGGGGGCACACTTTTTCTTGATGAAATTGGCGATCTACCTATCAGTATTCAACCGAAGCTACTTCGCGCGCTTGAAAATAGCGAAATTAAACCGGTCGGCGCAGATCGCACAACGTCGATCGATGTGCGAATTGTTGCCGCCACCAATCAAAATCTCAAAGAGCGCGTCCGTGAAGGCAAATTCCGCGAGGATCTCTATTTCCGCTTGCACGTTCTGCAGCTCGCTCCCCCACCCCTCAAAGATAGAATGGAGGATTTTGACGATCTCATGAAACATTTTGCAGGCGACCAAGCGATGCAACTTGAAGTGAATGCTTACGCGATTTTGCAAAATTACTCCTGGCCAGGTAATATCCGCGAACTGCGCAATACTATCATGCGAGCAACCGCGCTTTTTGCAGGGCAGGTGATTCGCGCCGAAGATCTATATCAATTGATCGATCAACCCGCCGCAACCGCCGTTGCGTCGGTCGCCGCATCACCCACGGATACGCCAGACGGCGCAACTACAGGCACTGCCGTTTCAGTCCGGCAAAATGTTTTAGATTTAGAAAAACGAATGATTATCGATCGCCTTCGCTTTTTCGCCGGCAATCAACGCCGCGCCGCCGTCGCCCTGGGCATCCCCAAAAGCACACTCCATGATCGAATCAAAAGATATAACATTGACGCTCGATCCATAAAATGGACGGCCAAAGGACGCGTAGCCGAGTCAGTCAATTGCCCGAGTAAAGTATAAAGGTATTGAAGTAAATGTTGAATACGCGCCCCTGATTGAGAATCGCGTTGATTCGATCGCGAATCACTTCTTTCATTCGTTCTTTACCAACGAGACTTGCCGCTTCGTCATAAGTAAAGGTTTCAAGTGCTCTCTGGATCAAATCTCGGATCTCGGGTTCGCGGTCCTTCACCTCAACGGCCGTGTCTTGGGAGTCTGCTCCGACAAATATCTCAAACACGCCCATCGGATTGTTGCCGCTGCTTTCACTCGCTTTTAGATTAACAATCACCTTTTGAAGAAGTACGTAATCTTCCACTTTCGGAAAGGCTTGAAAAAGATCTTGGACGTCGGATTTCGACTTCACCTCACCAATTAACGACGCCCCTTCCGCCAACGATGTCGGCAAATCGTTAACATATCTTGGCAGCCAGTGGCCCGTGAACGTTTTGTCGAAAAAAAAGAGCGCGGCAAACGACGCCATCACCATAAATAAAATCGCCAATCTTTGGGCCTGGTTGAGAGCGCGGAATTTATTCCACTCAGCGCTGACCCAAGCTATAAATGCTTTAAGTTGTGACCAGGCGTACTTGAGCCGCTCAGGCAATTCGTGACGAAAAAATCGTTTCGCCTGCCCCAAAAAATCAAAAAATTTATTTTTCAACCGAATGATGCGCAAACGGACAAACGTTCTTAGCCAATACCACGGAGCCAAAACTAGACGAATGATTTTCTGACGCGCGGATGCCGGTTCGTCGTCGTCCTTAACGCTTTCGTCCTCCGGCTCGACTTTTAGACTTTCAATGGATTCCGTGCCTACGACCGGTTGCTTTTTGATGTCCGCAATCTCGTTTTTAAAAGACGGGTCTTCGGTCTCGATAATTTTATCGATGTCTTCGAGAGAAAACGTATCAGCCATGGATTTAGTTTTTCACGTCTTAATCCGATACACAATCAGGTAGGCAAGGAGAGCCTCAATGAAAACTCAAATTGTACTGCGATTGATTTTTTTTGCAGGACTTTTGGCTGGCACCGCGTGCGCGCAAGTTCATTTCCGTCGCAGCGACGGGAGCGGATACGGTGAAGAAGCCTCAACTCCCTCGACTGCGCAAGCGTACTATCACGAGAAGTACACCGAGCAATGGAATTACGCTCGCAAAGATCTCGGCATACCGCCCGACCACACGCTAACCGACGCGGATATTCACGCCATCCACACGCGAATGGTTCTCCTTCGTCTTGAGAAAACCCTCCGTTATGAGAGGGCGCGCAAACAATATTATTCGCTCAAACCTTTTTTTCATGGTGATGGCGAACGCATTCAGTTTCTGGAATTGCCCACACAGGAGGCCCGCGCCCAATGGGCACAGCAACACGGCATTACTACCGATGACTCAAAAGTCGACCCAACTACCGCCGTTATCATCCAAAATAACGACATCGCTCGCGGAATGACCCCATCACAAGTCAAACAAAGCTGGGGCGAGCCCAATGACATCGAATACGCCGGCGACCCCGTTTATGAAAATGAGCGCTGGCGCTACCGCATGCAAGTTTCAACAGAAAACGGCTATAAAAGACAAACTCGATTTGTTTATTTCGAATCAGGTCGCGTCGCCGGGTGGGAAACAAATTAGCCATGCCATGCCACGCTAGGCGTGAGCGTCTTCCCAATTTTCGCCCCATGCCGCGTTGACCTGAAGAGGCACGGACCAATTCACAACCGATTCCATAATTTTTCGCGCCAGGGCGGCGTGAGCCTCTACTTTTTTCGCCGAACACTCGAGAACCAATTCGTCGTGAACCTGCAGAATCATCGGCGCCTCGCTCGAACGATATATTTCAATCATAGCTTTTTTGATAATATCCGATGCCGTCCCTTGCATGGGGGCATTGATCGCCGCACGCTCACCAAATTTGCGAACATTGGCATCGTGCGATCGAAACTCATCAATATAACGTCGGCGCCCGAACAGCGTCTCAACATAACCCCGCTCTTTGGCGGTGGCGACGATATTGAGCATATATTCTTTAACACCTCTGAACTTTCGAAAATAATTTTCGATTATTTCTTTAGCTTCATCTCGTTCAATTTCAAGAGTTTCAGCCAGGCCATAAACACCTTGGCCGTACGCAATACCGAAGTTCACGGCCTTGGCCATCCGTCTTTGTTCCGGCGTCACGTCATGCAGAGAAACATTGAAAATTTCTGAAGCGGTCGCGGCATGAATGTCCATATTTTTTTTGAAAGCCGCTTTGAGTCCGCTATCGTCTGTGATTTCGGCAAGAATCCGCAATTCGACCTGACTGTAGTCGAGCGACAGCAGCACACTCTCGGCTGGAGCGATGAACGCTTTTCGAATCGCGCGCCCACGTTTCGTGCGTATCGGAATGTTTTGTAAATTCGGGTTTATGCTCGATAACCGGCCCGTCATCGTGACAGCTTGCTCGTAGCTTGTGTGAATGCGCCCATCACGAGAATCGATCAGCTCCGGTAAGGCATCAACGTAGCCCGACTTGAGTTTGGCCAACTCGCGAAAAGCAAGTATCTCCTGACAAATCGGATAGGCATGAGATAATTTGGTCAAAACGTCGCTATCCGTCGAATAACCTGTTTTTGTTTTTCTAACGACCGGTATTTTTAACTTTTCAAATAAAATCGCTCCGAGCTGTTTGGGGCTCGAAATATTAAAGCTCTCGCCCGCCTGCCGAAAAATTTCCTTTTCGAGGCTTTCGATATCGCGCGCGAGGCCAATTCTTTGTTCTTCGAGGGTTCTTCTATCGACACAAACACCACGCCGCTCCATTTCGTACAGAACCGGAACGAGCGGCAACTCAATTTCATTCAACACTTCCAGACTTCGCGTGCCCTCGAGGCGTCGAAGAATTTCCGCCTCAAGTTCGAGCTCGCAAAATAGTAAATCCTCCGCAGTCGCTAAATCTGGAACTTTCTTGCTACAATACTTTTCATAGGTTTCAGGCAGACCGCCAATTTCTCCCGCATGCTCGACGTACGCAGCAAGCATCGTATCCCACACCGGCGTCAAAGGTTCGGACATCTCAATTTGCTTCCACAAATTTTTGATATCAAAGCCCTTCCAGCGAAGTAATTTCGAACTTAATACTTCACCGATCTCACGGAGTGTTGCGTCGACCTGTATCGCTTTGCCGTCATAACCCAAGCACAACCCACGCTCATTTTTCACCGCCCAGATTTCACTGTAGGGCTGTACGCGCTTTTTTAGTTGCTCGACGGACCATTGCTCTCGCGTCCACGGAGTCAGACCTGTCACACGAACCGAACCTCGTTTTTTCGCTCCGGATGAGGCCGGTTTGACCTCAGACTTCGAACGCCTTGTGGCCTTGGCCTCACCTGCATCTGCTGCTGCACTTGCGCTGGGTGATTGCTCACCGAACAATTTGCGACCAAAACCCTCGAACTCAAGCTCAGTAAACAGCGCAAGAATCTTTTCGCGATCAATCGATTTCATGCGCAAATTTTCAAGATCGTTGCATATGCCAAGATCGGTTTTAATTGTGACGAGCTTTTGCGCCAAAAAGGCTTGCTCCCTGCTGTCGAGCAATTTATTTCGCAAACTTTCACTTTTGATATGGTCTAAATTTTCATAAATGTTTTTGAGCGTTTTGAATTCCGCGAGAAGCTTTTGCGCGCCTTTTGGTCCCACTCCCCGAACGCCAGGGATATTGTCGCTTGCATCGCCGACGATCGCGAGATAGTCGATGATCTGTTCGGGCTCAACACCCCATTTTTCAATCACTCCCTGACGATCATAACGAATTTCTTTCATCGTATCGTAGAGCGAAATGTGATGATTGACTAACTGAGCGAAATCTTTGTCGCCACTCACGATCGAAACATCGCAATTATGCTTCGCCCCAAACAGCGCAAGACTACCGATAACGTCGTCAGCCTCATAGCCTTTTTCATCGAGTGCCGGGATTCCAAGGAGCTCCGTCAGCCGCCGCACATAAGGGAGTTGCGGCACCAAATCGTCAGGCATTTCTTCTCGGTGGGCTTTATATTCAGGATAGATTTCACTTCGAAATGACGGCTCTTTGCGATCGAAACAGTACGCCATATATTCGGGGCGATTTTCGCGCAGAAGCTTTATACTCATCGAGAGAAAGCCATAAAGCGCGTTGGTTGGTAAGCCTTTCGACGTACGAAGCGGCGGCAAGGCGAAAAACGCCCTGAAAAACATCGAACTCACGTCGACTAGATATAGCTTCTTCAATCCTCGATCTCAGGTAACGTGTCGGAGTGAATTTGTTCGCGACCCATTTCGCTCAGGCAGCGTTCCGCCAAAGGCTCGCGTAAAATTTGTTGGGAGTATGAATCGGCATGAAACGCAAGGCGATTGAATTGCAAGGCATCATCGGCGGTGGGTGCGGCCTCACCGCGCTCCCATTTCATCACTAAGTCAGCCGGTCCACCGAAAAATCGTGCGAAGTCCGCCGCCGACCACCCCAAACGCAGTCGCAAACTTTTAATATCTTCAGCCGCCCATTTATTCATTTCGAAGAAAGTTCTCGCATAAACCCTGCGCGCGATCAAGCGGATTGCGCGGTAAGCATCTTGACGCAAAAAGCTTCTAGACCCAGTTCCGTTGTTATAACGTCAAATGCCACCCCTGCGCCAATGGCAATGTCGTTTGGCCCGGCACCCTCAACCGAGGTGAAATGAAAATACACTTCTCGGCCATCGAAATCCTCGATAAATCCATACCCTTTAGCGTGAAAGTAGCATTTGACTCGTCCGTGGATCATGAAACAGGCACCTCCTATTTATTTGTCAGAAAATATGAAGACCAAATCTCCTTTGTTGGCTAATTCCAGGCGATCACGCGCTTGCAACTCTAAAAAATTGGGGTCGCGTGTTTGCCTAAGTTCATTGTCAATTTTCATTGTTTCGGTGCGGAGTTGAGAAATTCGCTCGGCAATTTCGCCTGAATCGTGGTTGAGCCGCCACAGGTGAAAGAGTGTGCCATCAAGAAGAAGTCCTGCCGTGACGAATACAAGACAAGTTATAAAAACCCGGACCGGGTGTTGAACGAAGTCTGAAATCTTTTGGCCGACACGCGCGAAATTACGACGGATCATCCAAACTAAATGGTATGCGAAAATCATCGAAAACGGAAGGCGTCTAGTCCCCAATACTGGACCTTTGGACCAATTTCGGCCTCAACACGTAAAAGTTGATTATATTTTGCGATACGCTCACTGCGACATAGGCTGCCCGTTTTGATTTGTTCGCAATTTAAGCCAACGCTGAGATCGGCAATCGTGACGTCTTCGGTCTCGCCGCTTCTGTGGGAGATAATCGCGTGAAAGCCCGCCGAATGCGCCAGGTTAACAGCCTGCTTGGTTTCGGTATATGTGCCAATTTGGTTGACCTTCACCAAAATAGAATTCGCCGCTCGAGATTCAATGCCCCGCTCAAGCCGCTCACGATTAGTCACAAACAAATCGTCTCCCACAATTTGCAATTTTTTACCGTGCGTCTTAGTAAACGCCTGCCATGATTCCCAGTCGTCTTCTGAAAATCCATCTTCAACGCTCACAATCGGGAACTTTCGCGACCACTTATCGTAAATCTCACCCAACTGCTGGCCAGATAATTTTTTGCCCTCCCAAGTGTAAGTTCCATCGGCAAAAAGTTCAGTAGCAGCCACGTCAAGCGCGAGATTCACCTGGTCACCCAATTTATATCCCGCCTTTTCAACGGCCATCGACAAAAGCTCGAGAGCTGTTTCGTTCGCTGGGAGGTGCGGCGCAAAACCACCTTCATCTCCCACCGCAGTTGAAAAAGATTTTTCGCTTAATACTTTTTTGAGTGTGTGAAAAATTTCGCTCCCCGCGCGCAAAGCATCTGAAAAAGAAGAAAAGCCCATGGGCGCAATCATGAACTCCTGCACATTAAGGCCATTGTCGGCATGCGCGCCGCCGTTTAAGACATTCATTAGCGGCACGGGCAATCGAAAATCGCGATTGCCGGCGGCGACATAGCGAAAAAGCGAAACGCGGTGGCTGACGGCGGCCGCCTTGAGCGTTGCGAGAGAAACTCCCAAAATGGCATTGGCGCCCATCCGGGCCTTGTTGGCCGTGCCGTCCGCAGCAATCAAAGTTTCATCAATTTTGGCTTGGTCGTCCGCATCCATACCGAGAACTTTTGGACCGAGGACGTTGTTGACGTTGGCAACGGCTTTTAAAACGCCTTTACCATGAAATCGCTTGGCATCGCCGTCGCGAAGCTCAATGGCCTCATGTGCGCCAGTCGAAGCGCCGGATGGAACAGCCGCACGTCCGACAAACTGACTATCAACTGCGACCTCAACTTCAACTGTTGGGAAGCCACGGCTGTCGAGAATCTGGCGCGCGAGAACTTGCGTGATTTTGCCCATTGTACTCCTCCATCAGTTCGCGCGCCACTTGCGGGAAGGCCTCTTGCACGTGTTCCCAATTGACGCGTTTCATAGCCTCACGAACTTGTGCCGACATTCGGTCCTGCCCGATGAGCAATGTGATCAGCTGTTGCGAACGTGTGAAATACTCCTGCAATTTCATCACATGCTGTTGAAACTCGGGGCGCAGCGCCCGCAGACTGAACGACTCCACCGGCATTGATTTTGCCGCCATCGCGTTTTCTTGTTTGATATGCTCGAGCTCACGCGTTTTTTCGAGCAGAGCCTGCTCCGTTTTCTCAAGCGTTGAAATCAAATTTTCAACAACTTCGGGCGCCATTTGCCTTTGCGATAAAATCTCGCTTTGAAAAGCACTTTGCGATTGATTCCAACTAACGCTGACTCGATTTTGCTCCCACTTTGCGTCAGCCATAGGCAAACCCATGAATGACGGAATCGCTTCAATA
>DAIDJH010000038.1 GCA_027451425.1 Bdellovibrionales bacterium
CGGCTGCAACAACGGCTGCAGCCAACCCAACACCGCCACCTCCGCCGCCACCGGCCGCAGCAGCGCCAGCACCAGTGCCGCCGCCACCGCCACCAGTTGCGCCGCCGCCACCGATGGCGCGACACCGCGTACCGGTCAACGACAGCAGTGCGGGTGGATTGTTTGATGATCCAAATCAGACGATGTTGATTGGAGTTGGCGCCATTTTGCTCCTTGCCGCCATAGCCATGTTCATTATCATCAGAAAGCGCCGCTCAAAGCGAAATATCGACTTTCAGACGGCAACGCACACGCAGATCGATTAGTTAAGGCGTGAGCCGCAGATTGCGTGGCTCACGAAACTTTCTTGAAGATATCATCTAAAACTGTTCGTTGCGTCTCGCGTGAGGACTCAACGAAGTACATCAGGTCGTCAACGATTTGCACGTCGCGCTGATTGACGGGCACAAAGCGCAACCCACAGCCGCGATCAGAGTGCCAAACCACATGCGCGGCAATCTGTCTTTGGCGACCGCTAACAAATAAAGTTATTGTCACTTTGTCGGCAGGAGCCAGCACGCGACTAACGGGCGTTTCTAGAAACGCACCGGTTAAACTAATATTCTTGAGGCGGCCCCGCTCGCC
Source organism: Bdellovibrionales bacterium (assembly GCA_027451425.1). Classification (GTDB taxonomy): domain Bacteria; phylum Bdellovibrionota; class Bdellovibrionia; order Bdellovibrionales; family UBA1609; genus RBG-16-40-8. The sequence continues at coordinate 625 of DAIDJH010000038.1, forward strand.
TCGCCGTGCGTACGAACGCCGATATTCCACGTCCATCTGAAGCGGTATGCGCCGGGATGGTGCGGTGACAGTAGAATTGTCCATATTGTTACTATCGGCATATTTAGCTAAAAGTTTAGGGTGTTTTGTGACTCAAATTGAGACATGGAATTATCATGTTGACAATGCTACAATGAAATCGTTAGACAAAGAGACATCCAGCCAAAAAACTGCGAATCGTTTAGAGCTTAAGCTCTCCAAAGACTTACGCTCCAAATAATAAACACAGAGAGTAAAATGTCAGACAGTTCAGAATCGAATGAGATAAAAACAAGCCCGCAAAGTCCGTCCGCCGAATCGGTTGAGCCAAAAGCCGCCGCGTCTTCGCACGAGCGAAGTACTGCTGGCGATGGGTCAGGGCCCGAAGAAGGCGGGGGGGAGCATCGTCGTGATAGGTTTAAGGGGCGCGGGCAAAAACCCAGCTTTCAAAGAGGGCAACAGCGCAACGGCATGAATAGACCGCAAAACGGCTATCGGGGCCAAAATGGGCAGCAGCGTTCACAAATGAGACCGTATGAGGACGATGCTAGCGCGCAAGCGGCGGCATCAATAACGCCGGTAACGGCGGCCGACCTTGCGGATATTAATCTCACGGACGAAGAAAAAAAGGCGCTATCGAGTAAAGATCTAAAGTCAAAAGACATTCAGTATATAATCAATCTTGCCGAAAAACTAAAAATTGAAAATGCGGCGGGCATGCGCCGCCAAGACATTATATTTGAAATTTTGAAACGGGCAGCGCTCCTGGGTGACATTTATGGCAACGGGGTTCTTGAAATCTTGCCCGATGGCTACGGGTTTTTGCGCTCGCCAGATTATAATTACCTTTGGGGCCCAGATGATATTTATGTAAGCCCATCGCAAATTCGCCGTTTTGGCTTACGCACTGGTGATACTGTTACGGGCACTGTGCGCCCGCCGAAAGAGGGCGAGCGGTATTTTGCTTTGCTTAAAGTGGATGCGCTCAACTTTGAGCCGCCAGAGAATTCCAGGAATAAAATTCTCTTCGATAACTTGACGCCGCTTTATCCAAATAAGCGCCTGACGCTTGAGTGGGAGCCCAACGAATGGACGACGCGCGTGGTGGACATGATGGCGCCGCTTGGTAAGGGTCAGCGCGCACTCATCGTGGCGCCTCCGCGAACCGGCAAAACGGTTCTCATGCAAAATATTGCCAATGCGATTTCAAATAATCATCCGGAGGTAAAACTGATCGTTCTGCTCATCGATGAGCGTCCCGAAGAAGTGACCGACATGGCCCGCTCCGTAAAAGGCGAGGTCATCAGTTCTACATTTGATGAACCACCAACTCGGCACGTTCAGGTGGCAGAGATGGTGATTGAAAAGGCCAAGCGGTTGGTCGAGCACAAGCACGATGTCGTTATATTGCTCGATTCAATTACGCGCCTGGCGCGGGCCTACAATACCGTTGTCCCTCCGTCGGGCAAAATTTTGTCTGGCGGGGTTGACTCCAATGCGCTTCATAAACCAAAGCGATTTTTCGGGGCCGCGCGGAATATCGAAGAGGGCGGGAGCCTGACGATCATTGCGACGGCGCTTATCGACACAGGATCGCGGATGGATGAGGTCATCTTTGAAGAGTTCAAGGGCACAGGCAATTCCGAGATTCATTTGGATCGAAAACTTATGGAGAAGAGAATTTTTCCGTGCATGGACATCAATAAGTCCGGCACGCGTAAAGAGGATCTCCTTATGAGAAAAGAAGATCTCAACAGGCTGTGGATTTTGCGTAAAGTTTTAGCCCCCATGAACGTTGTGGACAGCATGGAGTTCTTGCTCGATAAAATGAAGGGCTCAAAGACCAATGCCGACTTTTTAAAGGGCATGGGCGGCCAGTAACAATATGAAATAGCTGATCTTTTTCTCCATCTGCGTGTATTTCGCAAAGTGCCTAAAAAACAGGCGCTTTGCGGATGGACGCGTGGATAACTATGTGGAATTCTAGCCAAAACTACTATGTTTAATAAATTGTTAGAAGTTGAAAAAAAATTCGAAAAGCTCAGTGCCGATATACAGGCGCCAGGGGTAGCGAACGATCAAAAGTCCTACCGCGCTATGATGAAAGAATATGCGGACTTAGAGAAAATTGTCGCCGCATTTCGTCGGTATAAAAGCGCCGAAAAAAACATAGAAGAAAACAAAGGACTTCTAACTAATGAAAAAGACGAAGATATGCGTAAACTTATTCGAGCCGATCTTGGCGATCTTGAGCGTGAGCACAAAAACCTCGAAGAAGAACTCAAGGAGCTTTTAATTCCCAAAGACCCAAACGATGAAAAAAGCATTGTACTTGAGATTCGCGCGGGTGCTGGTGGCGATGAGGCGAGCCTTTTTGCTGAAGAACTGTTTCGCGCCTACTCGATATTTGCGTCGCATAAAGGGTGGAGGGTGACGCTTGTGTCGACCTCGCCAGGTAACGTTGGCGGATTTAAAGAAGTGATTGCAACAATTCAAGGTGAAAAGGTTTATAGTTTTCTTAAATTTGAAAGCGGCGTTCATCGTGTTCAACGGGTACCTAAAACTGAAGCTCAAGGGCGAATCCACACTTCAACAGTAACGGTGGCCGTCTTGCCAGAGGCCGACGAAGTTGATGTGCATATTAATCCAACGGATTTACGTATTGACGTGATGAGGGCAAGCGGAGCTGGCGGGCAATCCGTCAACCGAACAGAGTCGGCTGTTCGAATCACACATTTGCCAACCGGGATATTTGTCGCCTGCCAAGAGGCAAAATCTCAACTTGATAACCGCGAGCGAGCCATGCGAATTTTGTACGCAAAGCTACTCGCTATCGAAGAAGAAAAGTTTCGCAAAGAAGCGTCGGATGCGCGCCTTGCTCAAATTGGCACTGGAGATCGTTCTGAAAGAATTCGCACGTACAATTATCCGCAATCGCGCATCACCGATCATCGGATTGGGTTTACAACCCATCAACTGGGCGAGGTCATGGAAGGGCATTTCGGGCTTGTGATTGATCCTGTAATGATGCATTTTCGTGCGGAGGCGTTAAAAGCGCAATCAGCCACGGCATCATGAAATTAAACGAACTGTTTCTTGAAACTCGGGCGAGACTAATTGGCGCAGGGCTACCCGCGAGTGAACTTGAGGCGGAGTGGATTATTGATCACACGCTCGGGGTTACTGCCATAGAGAGAATCCAGCAGCCCGAACGAATTGTCACGCCCCTTGAATGCGAGAGGATCAAAAGCATAATTGGTCGGCGCGTGAGCGGCGAGCCACTCGCATACATTTTAGGCGAGAAAGAATTTTTTGGATTTAAATTCAAAGTGACGCCGAAGGTTTTAATTCCAAGACCCGAAACAGAGCATTTGGTCGAGTGCGCGCTCGAATGGGTGCAGGATAATTTTACCAAAGGCGAGCCAGTAGAACTGCTTGAACTTGGTACGGGCAGCGGTTGTATTGTCGTAACGCTTCTACTTTTGATTCCCGAATTAAAGGCCGTAGCCATTGATATTTCTGACGGAGCCTTAGACGTTGCCCATGAAAACTCCTTAAAACACGGAGTGAGCGATCGCCTGGAGCTTATTAAAGGCGATGCAAGTCAGACAAGCGCACTCATTGGCGATAAAAAATTTGATTTTGTTTTAGCAAATCCGCCGTATATCGAACGCGCTGACGCAAGAGTTGATGCGTTTGTGCGAAAATTTGAACCAGCTATCGCGCTTTTCTCGTCGGGCCTCAAGGGATTAGAAATTTCGTCGAATTGGATTGCGCAACTCCCCCAACTTTTAAAGCCGCAGCGATCGGCAGCCGGCTTTGAGTTTGGTTATAATCAGGCGCGCGAGGTCGAAGGTTTTTTTCTCGGGACCGGAGTCTTTGCAAAACATGAAATTGTGCGCGATTATTCGGGTCACGAACGGCTTATTTGGGGGATGACTTGATGGATGCGATGATTGTGCGCGGCGGGCGCGTGTTAAATGGGGAAGTCGAGGTCAGTGGCGCAAAAAACGCTGCGCTTCCGCTCATATTTTCAACCCTCCTGGCGAGTGGCGAACACGTTTTTTTCAATACCCCGCGGTTGAACGATATTCAATCAGCATGCCAACTCCTCAACTTATTTGGTTGTGAAACCAAACATGACGGCCATGTTCTTCGCATTAAAGTCAAGCCGCTGAAGTCACTCGAAGCGCACTATGATGTCGTTCGAAAAATGAGAGCAAGCATATTGTGCCTCGGACCGCTTATTGCCCGATATGGCAAGGCTCACGTGAGCTTACCGGGCGGCTGTGCGATTGGGACGCGGCCGATCGACCTACATCTTGAGGGAATTAAAGCGCTCGGCGCGGAAGTTGCTATGGAAAATGGCTACGTCGTAGCGAGCGCGAAAAAGCTTACCGGCGCCAATGTACTGTTTGAGACGACCACCGTGGGTGGCACTGAAAACATCATGATGGCGGCAACGTTGGCGGACGGGATCACGCGAATTGAAAATGCCGCAAAAGAACCGGAGATCGTCGATCTTGCCAACTACTTGAACAAAATGGGGGCGGAGATTTCAGGTGCGGGGACGAGCATAATTACAATCAAAGGCGTGAGTTCATTAAAGGCAGCGGAACACGAAATCATTCCCGATCGAATCGAAGCGGGCACGCTCTTGATCGCTGGTGCCATAACAGGTGGAACTGTTACAGTAAAAAAGTCTCGCCTCGATCATATGCCGGCGGTCATAGAGAAAATGTGTGAAGCGGGCTTTTCAATTCATGCTGAGCGGGACGCGATTACGATTGAAAAAGCCGCCACGTGGCGTGGCGTTGATATAACAACAGCGCCGCATCCAGCTTTTCCAACCGATCTTCAAGCGCAATTCATGGCTCTGATGACGCAAGCAGAGGGCACCAGCGTCATAACTGAAACCATTTTTGAAAATCGTTTTATGCACGTACAAGAGCTTGTTCGTTTGGGAGCAAACATTACGCCGAAAACTCGCGTTGCTGTCGTGCGGGGGAGTCGTGGCGGTCTTGAGGGCGCCCCTGTGATGGCAACCGATCTTCGCGCCAGTGCCTGTTTGGTCCTCGCGGGTCTTGCCGCAAAAGGTGAGACAAAAGTGAACCGTATTTACCATCTTGATCGCGGATACGAGCATCTAGAGACAAAGCTTCAGCGGTTGGGGGCAGACATTCAGCGGACCGGGAACGGGTCATAAAAAACCCGAGCTTCGGAGGGGCCCTAAGCTCGGGTGACAATAAGTAAACTTCTTACCGATCGTTTTGGGGACCCGAATTCTTTTGCCTCGGGTGGGGGCGATCAATTCGAAGTGTTGCTTAATCCTGTTACTAAAATCAAAGATGGTGCCGTGCTAGAAAAATGAGTGAGCGAATATACCGGCCGATCAACATTAATGATATGGCCTTCTAGCTCAACGGTATGTCCTACAAAGTTATTCAGATTAATGAGGGGGCTATCGACAACGAGCTGAGTTCTATTATTGCTCACAACCACATAGTTGCCGGCGCGATCGACAGTCAGAAGGGCGTGCGAAACAATGTTTGTGGCAAAGGGTCGAGTGAAGGGGATTTTTGAAAAATCGATATTTAAAGAAATCGATTTATCGGCGGTTACAATGTGGTAGCTAGCATTCGGATTTAGTTGAAGATCAGCGATGTTGAATTTTAATGAACGAACGTCAAAGCCGAGTTGATATAAGCCACCAAGCGCCTGAGCGCACATGCCCGGAGCGAGACGAGCCTCAACCGAAAGCATTAAAGTATTGGGCTGAGGAGTTGTTCGAAGTACCGGGTGGGGCTCCGCCGCGCAAAGGCTGGGGAGTCGGCCAGTCACTTCTATTGTCATAGTGGCCTTGTCGAACGAATACTGCGCACCTTGCAGGAATGTTTCAGTGGTGTTTGACGAAATGGACGCGAATGAAATCGACGCCCAAGTGATTACTGCGGATACCACAATCAGTAGAAGAACGGATGGTTTCATGATGAATTCCCCCTTAAACAGTTCTACAATTCGGATAAGCAAATTCGATGCCAATTATAAAATTTGCTCAGATCTAACATATTGAATTTATGGTGCATTAATGCTTAGCATAAATGAATTACATGGTTCTAATTTGGGGTCTCGGATTGGAGCCAGCTCCAAAATGGAACTGTAGAAGGATATCGTGGCAGGCAGCACGAACCAACGGCGATGGTTAGTTAAAAATGCGGACGGGCATGTTCGCGGTCCATTTTCAACCGACGAGATGTTGGCAAAAATCTCAAACGGTGAGCTTGCGGGCGATGAGAGGGTTGCGCTTTATCCAGGTACGGAGTGGGTCCCGATCAGCCAAGATCCGGATTTTTACGATCGGCTGCTTGAGTTGTTGGAGCGAGACCGAGTCGCAACCAAAGCAGAACCAAAAACCCCGGAATCTGTTTTTAAATTTTCAGATTCTCAAGCAGAAGAGCGGCAAGAAATACCGAAACCACAAATAAACAGAGTCGAACGAGTCAAGTTCACGAAAAAAAATGCAAATGACGAAGGGGCTGCGGGTGAGCCCGCGACAACTCCGCCGGTGATTGAACTCAGACAGCGCGAAAAAATCGTCAAAAAACATAAGTCAAAAAATATTGTCTTATCAGTATTAGTTGGTGTTGTGGCCGTGGCGGGAGCTCTTATTTTCACCAGTTCACATAACGCGTGGCCGGGGTCGCGCATTCACCTTTTAGTCCCGCGGGGTGGGCAGCCACAGCTCCCAGATGCGCAGGTCAAGCGCCTGCAAACTCAGGCAGTTCAAGAATTCGATCAAGACAATTTTTCGACCTATGTTCGCGCTGAAGAACAATTGGTTGAAATAGTTGAGGGTAACCCCAAAAACTCGGGTGCGATCGCGCTTCTTTGTCTTAATTATTGGGAGTTGTGGCCATACGCGCAGCAAGACTCCCATGATTTTTTTGCACTTACTCGCGCTATTCAAGCGGCGAGTGCGATTGATCCGACGAGCAATGACGTCACCACATGTCGAACCGTCGATCTCATGGCGCGAGGGCGCTACGCCGAAGCCAAAAGTTTGGTGGAGTCAGCTCTCGATGCCTTTGCTGGAGGATCGAATCAACCGTCGGTTGCATTTTATTTTTTGAAAGCGAAACTTTTAGACGCGGATAAAGACCCGACCTCGGCGATTAACTATGTGCAAACGGCTGAACAACAATGGCCGCAATGGCTTGGTCTTTTTACCTTTGAGGCGGAGCTCCTAGCTGAAACGAAAAACTATCAAGCCGCCGCCAACCGACTCCAAGAAATATTAAAAACAAACCCAAAGCACAAGGTGGCTCAGATTATTCTTGGCGCCCTTGAGGTGATGGAGCTCAATGACCCGCGCGATGGGCGGGCGCGTATCGAGCGGGCTTTGTCTTCGCGGGAGCGCGCGCCCCAAGAAACCTTATCCAGCGGGTACTTGGCGCTTGCGGAACTTGCATTGCGTACCGGTGAAAATTCGAGCGCGCTCAGGTACGCGCGAAAAGCCTACGTGCTCAACTCGTTGAGTGCGCGTGCAAAAGAAATCATTTTGCAACTCGGTGGAGAGAAGACGCTTCGGGATACCCACGTGCAAGACATGCAGCTTGTGTACGAAGGCGACGAACTTGCCGGCGAAGGCGACTTGAATTCGGCACAGGCGCATTACAAAGAAGCGTTTGCGACAAATCCCAAAAATGGAATCGCCGCCATGAAGGCCGCCGAATGTCTTTGGAAGTTAAGTCTTTCATCGGAAGCAATTGATTGGATCAACAGGGCGATTCACGCTGATCCAAAATTAATCGAGGCCTATACTCTCTTGGCAGACTATTTTTCACAACAGTTCAACTACGATGCCGCAGGCCGAGTGCTCAACGACGCTTTACACGTTTCGCCCAAAAGCTACAGGGTGATGGACGGATTTGCTCTCGTAGAACTACGAAGACACGATTCGAGGGGCGCCATACAATTTGCCAAAAAGGCGATTCAACTCTATCCCGGCGATGTCGAGGGCTATGTGATTTTGGCGAAGGCGGATCTGGATTTGGGGCAGTATCCAAAAGCATTTGATTCGGCTAGCCACGCCATTGAATTGGACATGAACAATCGCGAGGCACAAATCGCTTATGCGCGTGCGCTCGGCGGTGCGCGGGGGAGTCAAGCCGGCATCGATTATCTCAAACAATTGGTCTCGATGTATCCCTCGATCACGGACTATCAACTTGCGCTCGGGGATTTGTATATGGCGGATCAAGACTATCCGAGCGCACAAAAGACTTATGAGCAAGTTGTGGCGATGCAAGACAATTCCAAAAAAGCGCAAATGGATTTGGGTCGTGCGTTGCAAGCGCGGGGAAAATACGAGGAGGCCATTACAGCATACTTCAACGCCGCCGAACTTGACCCAGCCGATGCCCAACCCCTATTTTTGGCAGGCATGCTGTACTTGGCTGCCGGTAAACCAACGGACGCACAAACGGAGTTTCAGCGCGTGCTAAAGATAAACAAAGATTATCCGCTGGTGAATTATCAAATCGGCCGCGCGGCACTAATGTTAAATGCTCCCGAAGAAGCGCTTGAGCAAGCTCGGCGCGAAGAAGAAAAAAATCCAAATCTCGCGGACCCGTACATTTTAGCGGCTGACGCGTACACAGCGATGAAACAGTACAGCCTGTGCGCGGGCGAATATCAAAAGGCGGTGAAGTTGCGCCCACAGGGAGCCGAAATGTACGTGAAAATGGCGCGTTGCTATAGACTCGCCGGTGATCTCGATGCCGCCCTTTCGATGGTCAACGTGGCACACGATCAAGACTCGGGTAACCCTGAAGTTTGGAAGGAGCAAGGCGCCATTTACGACACGCGCGGCGATCGAGAAAAAGCCGTCGAAGCATACAATCAATATATTGTTTTGGCTCCGAATGCACCTGATCGAGACCAGGTCCAGGCTCGGATCAATCAGTTGTCACACTAAGCGGGGATTGGATAGGCTAGTTTTATGGGGCAGTTCGTTGAAGATCTACAGTATAAAATCAAAACGTCGTCCGGGAGCCTCCTTCTTTTTACCTTTAAACTTTTTGTGGGGCTTATCCTAGGGCTAACATTTGCACTCACGGGACGGCAAATTGCCCACTACGGAAATT
>DAIDJH010000039.1 GCA_027451425.1 Bdellovibrionales bacterium
AGTGCCGCGAAGGCAAATCGGTGGCCTGTTCTTCACGGCCGACTTGTCAGTAACAGTAACGGCGTAAAACAAGTGGAGCCGTTTGAATCGCGTGAAGATATCACGTCATCCCCACTTATTAGTGGAGAAACGCAAGTCATCGCTTGGGTCGACCCTATTGACGCATTTTTTTTGCAGATACAAGGATCGGGGCGAATTGAACTGCCGGAGCGACAAATTTATGTGACCTACGCGGGAGAGAACGGCTATCCCTACGTGCCAATCGGCAAATTTGTGATGGATAAAATTCCTAAGGATCAGATGACCAAGCAAAAATTGGAACAGTACCTGCGCTCGCTCTCCGAGGCGGATGCCGAAAAGTTGATGGATCAAAATCAAAGTTACGTTTTCTTCGAAAAAGTGCCGCACGAAGCGCGAACGGAATTGGGTGTGACGGCGACTTCCGGTCGAACAATTGCGACGGATTCACAGCTCTTCGCGAAGGGCGCGCTGGCGTACTTAGAGTTCGAAAAGCCTGTCGGCTCAGGTTTTGAAAGGTCTCGGCGATTTGTCTTCGATCAAGACACAGGAGGCGCAATTCGCGGGGCTGGTCGTGTTGACTTGTTTGTCGGGCGAGGGGCTGATGCAGATGAAGAAAGCGGAGCGATGCGCGCGCACGGTCGACTTTATTATCTTGTCCCCAAAACGGCGAATGAGTAAAAAATATTTAGGGAGGATTTCAATATGCAACGTTCGTTAATAAAATTTCTTGCTGGTCTAATTACCGTTGGGTTTGCCGTGCTGGCGCTCGGGGGCTGCGCTCATTGTTGGCGCCATCACCATCATCATAAGGGCATGGCTAATGAGGCGATGAGTAATACCGGCGTTATGTATGCCGTTGCGGTGTTGTCGCCGACCAAGCTCAGCCGTGTACGCGGCAAGATTTTTTTCACCGAAGAATTTGGCAAAGTGAAAGTGCAAGGTACGATTTATGGTCTAAAACCGAATTCCAAACACGGTTTTCACATTCATGAATACGGAGATTGCACGGCTCCTGACGCAACAAGCGCTGGCGGTCACTACAACCCCACCCATCAGCCGCATGGCGGTCTGAGCGGCCCTCATCATGCCGGCGATTTTGGCAATATTGTGGCCGACAAGCACGGCGTGGCACACATTGATGAAATGATCTCCGGGATTAGCTTAAATGGCCCAATGAACCCTATTATCGGCCGCGGGGTGATTGTGCACAAAGATGCTGACGATCTTGTGAGTCAACCGGTTGGCAACGCAGGCCCACGGTTGGCGTGCGGGGTGATTGGTGCAAGTTCAGCTCCCAAAGCGCCGGTGGCAAAGCCAATGAAAAAAACCGTGAAAAAAGTAATGCGGCATCGTAAACAAAGTCCGTGAGCGAACAAAATAAAGCGGCGAATAAAGCGACGGCGCCCGAAACTATATTAACCGGTATCAAACCGACGGATCATGTCCACGTGGGTAACTATTTGGGCGCGATCCGACCGGGTCTCGAACTCGTTTCGCAATTTCGACATTCGTTATTGTTCATAGCCGATTATCACGCGCTCACGACTGTGCAAGACCCGAAAGAACTTCGTGACTACACTTTGAGCCTTGCGGCCGCGTGGATCGCCTGTGGCCTTGACCCCAAGCAAACCATTATCTACCGCCAGAGCGACGTGCCTGAAATTTTTGAACTCGCGTGGGTGCTGTCGTGTGTGACTCCCAAAGGGCTTCTCAACCGCGCGCATGCGTACAAAGCCAAGCTGCAAGAGAACGAAGCCGAGGGTCGCGAAGATCTCGATTACGGCGTTTCGATGGGGCTTTTTAGTTATCCCGTTTTGATGGCGGCCGATATTTTACTATTCAACACGGACGTCGTACCCGTGGGCGAAGATCAGGTGCAACATGTGGAGATTGCCCGTGATATCGCGCAAAAGTTCAATCGCATATTTGGCGAATTGATTCGGCTGCCGAAAGCGCTGGTTAAAACCGAGAAAGTTGTGCCGGGGCTCGACGGTCGAAAAATGAGCAAAAGCTACGGCAATCACATCCCGCTGTTTTTAGAATCAAAAGCGCTCCGCAAACTTGTTATGAAAATCAAAACTGATTCGACTCCACCTGAGGCGCCGAAAAATACAAAAGATTCAATTTTGTTCGATCTCTACAAGGAGTTTGCCGCGCCCGCAGAAATTGAAGCATTAACGGCACGCTATGCGAATGGCGTCGGCTGGGGCGAAGTGAAAGAACTTTTATTTCAAGCGATCGACCGGCATTTTTCTGAATCGAGCCGGCGTTATCATGAATTGATGGGGCGGCCAGCTGAGATTGAGGCCATTCTTCGCGACGGCGCGGCTCGTGCCCGCAAACTGGCGACCCCGTTTATGGTAAACGTTCGCGCAGCAGTGCGAGGCGGTGACCGCGACACCATTGCTGCGCACGGTGCGCGGGGCAAATCATGAAAAGGCTGACGCACCTTGAAGTTGTCAACGCCAAGAATACGTCGAAAAATGGCTCGATCATTTCGGCCTTCGCGAACAGTAGAAGAAAATTTAAGGTTTAAACGGGTCACTGGTCAAAACGACGCTTTTTCAGGTCTTGAAATGGTGTTCGTCGGAGGCCTGCTTGCCAACCCACTCTACGACTCGATCCGACGCGCCGGCGCGATTCAGCACTTCGCTGCGAATTAGCCATTTGATTTTCGCCAGATCACCTTTTTGGTCAATAATAGAAGAAATTGTTGTCGACAATTGGTTTTGTGTTTTTACGACAATCACGGCGGGGCCGATTTCGGTTGTGACACTTTGAAACTCAATCGCCTCACGATTGTTGAGATGATACGGTCCCACGATGGTGATAAGACCGGCGGCGAGCGGCTCCATCGCGCTATGGACTTTTTTACGGAATGAACCGCCGACAAAGGCAAAGTCGGCGCGCATGTACAATTCGGCAAGAATCCCCACCTGGTCGACGACCAAAACGCTGGAATTCCATTCGGTGATTTGCGAATACAAAGAAAAATCGATATTTATTTTCGTGAAATGCTTCACGAGTTGTGCCACATGATCCAGTTCATGTGGAACAATGATAAAACGAAGTTTTTTAGAGAGAAGAAAACTCTCGACCGCCGGCAAAAGAACATTTTCGTCTTCAGGCCAGGTCGAGCCGGCAATGAACACAAACCGTTCATCACGTGAGAAGTCTTTGACAGGCCTGCGATGCTCCAAGCGATAAATCACTTGATCGAAGCGCGTGTCACCGGCAACGCTGACGTTGTTCAGCTTCAGCGAGCGAAGCCGCTTTTGGTCCGCCGGCGAAACCACGAAAATTTGCGAGACTCTCGCGTACAACCATCGGCGAAATTTATCCGCATAAATTGAAAATAATCCGCGACGAGAGTTCACGGTTGTTGAAAACAACAGCGAAGGAATTTTTCGTCGCTGCACGTGCGTGATCAATTCGGGCCACACGTCTGTGCGGGCGATGAGCAGCGCGCGTGGGCGAAGACGTTCGAGAAAACTATGAACGGGTCCCGGCAAATCAAGTGGGAGCGGCGACGACCAATCGACACCGGGCTCTTTGGCAATGGCGCCGGCGTATGATGGCGAAAAATAAGTCACAACCACCGGCTGTGAGGGGTCACGTTCCTTGATTTTTCTGATGACTGGCCGTGCGTACTCGAATTCTCCTGACGAAGCGTGAATCCAAATCGGCGGTTTTTCAAACGATGGTGGGGTGTGCATGCTCTTGCGCTGAGCGTACAGTTTTTGCAGTTTTGGGTTCCACCGTTTGGCAATCAAAATAAACAAAATGGCAAGGGGCCAAAAAATGAAACGGTAAAGCAAAAAAAATAGGAGATTAATGAATGACATGAGCGCTCATCGGTATGTTCACAATTTCTCGAATGGCGTGGGCTACGCGTTCCGGTTCGATTCGTTTCATGCAGGCTTTATAATCTGAATTGCGGCAATGGCCGCGCCCGTCTTTGGTGCACGGCCGGCAATACAGAGGCACGTCCAATACGCGTGAAGATTGGTTTTTGGGGTAGCCAAATGCCGTTGGGCCGATCAGCGCAATGGTTGGGCGGGCGAGTAGATCGGCCGCATGCATGAGCCCAGTGTCAGCGGCAACCACGGCGGCTGCTTGCGAAATAACTTTTAGACACTGAAGCCAAGTGAGTTGCCCAGCGAGATTGAGGCATGGAATTGTCGCTGTTGAGCCGCCGGCGTTCGGGTTGGCTTCGGGGGCGCCCAAACCGTTAAAAATTTCAGCGCAAATTGTGTCGCCGCTGCCTCCCAAAATCACGATCGAAGTAGCGACGGTATTCGAAAGCGATAAATTGCGAAGAAGATTTTGCCAATGTTCTTTTGGCCATTCTTTGAGCGGCCACGCTGCCCCCGGCACAAGGGCAATGCAATTTTGGTAGGTGAGCGAATGATTCCCGACTGAGATCGCCGGCAGTTCGACGTGGGACAAATCAAAGCTGCAAGTTAAACCGGATGAGATTTTTTCGGCGGATTTGTCGGTATTTTTATTGACGTTTGTACCAAGCCATTTTTCCAGCGGTTCTAAATAAGAATCGGCACCGCGAAAGGGCATGACAAATAAATTTTTGCGCAGATTAAAGAGTAAGAAACGTTTTAAACGGTTTTTGGGGCGGCGAACGATTTGCGTGCGAAGATTCCAGCGTAAAATGGCGCGGATAAAAAAAGTGCGCAGATTCGAATGGGCGTCGTAAATATGGGTAAATTGTTCGTGTTGGAGTTCGCGGACGAGTCGCCATAACCCACGCCATCCCGTGGCGCGGTCGAGTCGCCAAACTCGATCAAGTCGTGATTTGGAGTCGGTCGTGCGAAACGCGTAAACAACGTCGGCGAAATCTGAACGAGTTAAAAAATGAATTTCAGCCATTGGTCGAGTCTGCCGAATTCGTGCGACAGCCGGCAAACATTGCATGATGTCACCAAAGCTCGAGAATCGGATTATCAGATATTTTTCAGTGTGAGCCACACCGGCATCTTGCCATTGTTAGCCTTGAGCCGCAAATGCTCTGCGGTCATGGCTACAATCGGCCGGTACAAGTTTTAAGCGGCCTTGCCGCCTGTCGGGAGCAATCCTGTGGCGGCTAACCGTCCGCGTACAATAGCCCAGAACCGGTCGCGAAGGGGTGACTCTTTTGGGTTGAGGCGCAGTTTGCCCATATCGCTTTTGTTGAATGCATCGATAAAATCAGTATCAGAACCGCCTTTGACGAGTTTTAACAGGAGACGAAAATGTGCATCGGTCATTTCACCCGTACAGAGCATTTTTCGTAGGCTGCCCTCGGGCGTATGCTTGATAAATTCGTATATCCCCTTGAGAGTTTCGCCGGAAGGATCAACCGTACCTGATGATTCGGACATTTTGACTCCTTTCATCTGTCATGTTGTTATTATTTTTTACCGTTTTTGGCCGTCAAACAAGTCATGAAATTGTAATACTCAATGACCGAAGTCGTGGAGTGCTTGCGCAATTTGGTACAAGAAATGCAGGATGGAGGGATATGGCAAAACAGAATCAGCGCATATTGCTTGCAAATAATACGAAAGATACCTCGACCGACGGCGTGAAGTTGATGGAGCGGGTTGAGAACTGTGGCGAATCGCTGTCTAAGCTTTTGGATTTACCCATCGGTTATGTGGCGGTCACGGGGATTGATGAACTCGATTTGGGTGATCCCGAAGAACTGATTGCGAAGCGGCGGCTTGAAGCCGAGGTGAGACTCGCGCGGTTCGCTATTAAACCTGAATTGCTTATTCGGTTTGGTTCCCCGGAAAATGAGATTTTGAAGCTGATTCGCGGGCGACCGAAGGCCGAGCTTGTCGTGATGGGCACGCGCGGTCAAACTGGGCTTGAACATATTTGGGGAGGTAGCGTGGCTGAAGAGGTCATACGTCACTCCAGCAGGCCTGTTGTCGTGATTGGGCCACGAGCGGGAGGTACGGGACAACTACCGAAAAAGCCGTCGATAATCGTGGCCACGGATTTTGGCGAACCCGCGCAAACGGCGGAGAAATACGCCGTTCATTTGGCTCGACGGTGGGGGTCGGAGATCAAACTGCTTTTTTGTTTAGGAGATGAGTTGCGAGCCGTTCAAGAGGCTGTCTTCAATTCCGGGATCGTCCCTTATGACTTTCAAACAAACGAAGCGGAATTAAGAGCAGAAGCTGAAAAAAATCTTGCGAAAAAAGCGGCGCAACTAAGTAAACAAAATAAGATATCAGTGAAGACTGAAATTCGCCGAGGCCTCACCGTGAATGAGTTGCCAGTTGCCGCTAAAGAATGTGATTTGCTTGTCATGGGCACGCGCGGGCGGCATCATTTGCTTTCTGCATTTTTTGGCAGTACGGCTCGGGCAACATTACTGTCTTCGCCTGTGCCGGTGATGATCGTTCCACCCAATATGAAAACTGGCGCCTGAGAGGCGAATGTTTTTTAATAATGCCGAGCCGGCATAAACATCACCCTTTTTGTAGGAGCGTGATAGAGAATTTCGCGCCTTTGCCCTCTTTGCTTCTGACTGAGATGGTGCCGCCCCAAGACTGAACAAGTTTGTATGAGGTGGCAAGCCCAAGCCCTGTACCCACTCCCACATCTTTAGTTGTAAAAAATGGTTTGAAAATTTGTGAGATATTTTTTGCGCTGATGCCGCAACCCGTGTCGGCCAGAGTAATAAGTGTTTTTCGGTCAGCGGGGCTCTGTCCTTGTATGGACTCCACGCGAAGTTCAATACCATGGTCCCTGGCGTGTCCGGTTTTCACGGCTTCGTCGATGGCATGTACGGCATTGACGAATAAGTTAAGAAAAACTTGACCAAGGGGACCGGCTTCGGCTTGAACCAATACGGGTTGTTCAAGCACCAGGTCCAGATGAATATTCTTTTTGTCGAGTTCGGGGCGGATTAGATTGACCACGTCTTCGATGACTTGGTGCAAATCGACGGCTGAAGTATTGCCTGAAGGTCCGCCGCGGCTGAGGTGGAGCAAAGAATGAACAAGTTTAGAAATGCGATCGATTTGGGTGACAATCACAGACATATCGTCGCGCAAACTTGTTGAGTTCGCGCCGCTGTCTTTCGCCTTTTTCTCGGCAAGTTCGGCACGGCTCCGAATAATTCCGAGGGGCGTGCCAATTTCATGAGCCAAGCTTGAAGCCAAAAGCCCCAGAGACGCGAGGCGATCTTGTTGTAAAATGAGGGCGCGATTTTCATGAAGTTCCCGCAGATCTGAGGCGTGCTTGATGGAGTATCGAATCGAACGCTCAAGAAGTTGGGAGGTGAGCGCGCTTTTGACGAGATAGTCCGATGCGCCTGTTTGCATGGCCTTCACATCCAAATCAAAATCGCCGAGACCGGTCAAAAATATAATCGGGCACGCCGAATCGAGTTTTTGCACTTCGGCTAAAATATCAAGCCCCGTGTGTTCACCGAGTTGGTAGTCAAGCAGGCAGGCATCGAATGCGCTTTGTTCTTGATTTCGAATCAAGGCGTCAAGCCCATCTCTGAATGATGACTTCCAGGTTAGCCGATATTTATTGTGCGTCAGATCCGAAAATAAATCGCGGATTTGCACGTAGTCGTCTTCGTCGTCGTCAATCAAGAGAATTTGAAATTCATTATTTTTCACGATTTAGATTTGGTGGGGCGGTTGACACGACTTTCTGGCAATTCGACGATTTCAAACCAATATCGACCCAAATCCCTTATCACTTGTACAAGAGACACGAATGATACCGGTTTGGTGATGTAGGAGTTCACGCCCAAGTCATAAGTTCTGTAAACGTCCTCTTCGGCCTTTGAAGTTGTGAGAACAACAACTGGAATTTGCCGAAATTCGGCATCGGTTTTTAATTCTTTGAGAGCTTCGCGGCCATCTTTTCTCGGCATGTTGAGATCGAGTAAGATTAAGCCTGGCAGGGGTGAGTTTTTCTCCTCTTTGAATTTGCCCGTGCGATGTAAGTAGGCCAGCAACTCTTCGCCATTGTGAACGAAATGAAGCTTATTGAGAAGACGGCTTTCGCGAAAAGCATCTTCAATCATGCGGCAGTCGTCGAGATCGTCATCAGCGATCAAAATGGGAACCATATTTTTGTTCGTCATGAGTGCCTCGTGTAATAGGTAGGGTCAGAATAAATGTTGAACCGTGGCCGGGCAAGGATTTCGCCGTGATGACGCCCCCATGGCGATCGACAATTTTTCGGCATACGGCGAGACCAATGCCGGTCCCTTCGTATTCGTGTCGGCCGTGCAGACGCTGAAAAATTGTAAATATTCGATCGAGATATTTCTCGTCAAAACCAATGCCGTTATCAGTTACGCGAATTTCGCAGCGACTGGCATTCGGGCCAAACATTGAGCCTGTCGACGTTCGACATTCAATGCGGACGACCGGCGGAGTGCCGGGTTGATGAAACTTCAGCGCGTTACCAATCAAATTCTGAAAGAGTTGCCTCATCTGCGTTGCATCGGCCTCAATCGTGGGGAGATTGTTGAACTCCACTCGGCCGCTTGTTTGTTCAATGCGAACTTCAAGATCGGCGACCACTTGTTTAACTATATCGTTGAGATCAACGGGAGTGAACGGTTGAGCTTTCGTGGTAACCCGTGAATAAGACAAAAGGTCATTGATGAGAACTTGCATTCGTTCGGCGGAACTCTGTATGCGGTTGAGATAGTCGGCCGCGTCCGGGCTTAACGAATCTCCGGTTTTGAGTCGAAGGCGATCTGAAAATGACTGAATCTTGCGCAGAGGCTCTTGCAGGTCATGTGCCGCGACCGAGGCGAAATCCTGCAATTCTTTGTTGCTGACCTCAAGCTTTTTCGCATACACGCGCAGTGTTTCTTCGGCGAGTTTGCGGTCGGTCATTTCGTATCGAACCGCGACGTATTGCACGGGCCTACCGGTCTCATCCATAAACGGCACAATCGTTGTATGCACCCAGTAGTGCGATCCGTCTTTGGCGCGGTTTTTGAGTTCACCCTCCCACACTTCGCCTTTTGAAATGGTTGCCCACATGTGTTCGAAAAATTCGGGTGGATGGTAATCGGATTTGATCACGCGGTGGGTTTTGCCGATGAGTTCTTCGCGTGAGTATTTTGATATCGCGCAAAATTTTTGGTTCACGTAAGTGATTATGCCGCGATTGTCGGTGATCGCGACAATCGCCGCCTCATCGATCGCGGATTTTAAATGCGCGAAATCCTGTGCGGACAGTCCCTCAGTCCGCGAATTCATGCCGCTCCCCGATTGCGGGTTCTGGAACATCGGGGGGTTCTGGAGTGTCGCTTGAGACTAAACCGTAAGCGCGTTCTTTTCGGTAGAGCGTGCGTCGACTGATCCCTAAAACGCGAGCGGCATCGTCCTTTTTGTTGTGCACTTCGCCGAGGATGAGTTTAATGTACCGCTCTTCGAGTTTTTCGATTGTGGGGCGGTCGGCGTGCAATTCGGCGAGATTTTGTTTGGCCTCTTCGAGAGCGCCGTCTAAAACCGCGGATTTTTCAATGGTGTCACCCGTGCACAAAACCATTGCGCGCTCGATCACATTTTCGAGTTCGCGCACGTTGCCGGGCCAGGGGTGGGCCATCAAAACCGCCATTGCCGCCGGTGAAACTCCGCGTACTTTTGAATTGTTTTGTGCCGCGAATTTTCCGATGAAATTTTCAACGAGGAGCGGGATGTCTTCTGTGCGCTCGCGCAGTGGTGGCACGCGAACGGGGATAACGTTCAGGCGGTAGAACAAATCTT
>DAIDJH010000040.1 GCA_027451425.1 Bdellovibrionales bacterium
TGGGGTATCGCCAAGCTGGTAAGGCATCAGATTTTGATTCTGACATTCGGAGGTTCGAGTCCTCCTACCCCATCCAATTTTCCTTCTCAATTTTCAATGCCCAGAAAAACCTCAAATCGAAACTAGTAGTTAGTTAGAATCACAGCGAAAAGCGAAAGACAGATAGTATTTCATAGAATTTCGGTTCATTTCCGAATGTGGTTACTTTTGGTTCCACGGTGGTTACATGAGAATTTTTGGCAACCCCTCAAGCCGCCCCAGCAGGTTTCACTTCCAACACAAGTTGATATCCCAAAATCGCTAAAATTCTGTGAACTGTATCAATTGTTGGTGTTCGTCGGCTATCTCCGCTTTCAAGTCGTGCGATCATTGGTTGGCTCACGCGCGCTTTTTTTGCGACTTCTGCTTGAGAAAATCCTGCTTTTTCTCGAAGGTCACGAATCAAATGAGCAACTTGCAGATAAAAACTTCGTTCCTCGTAAGCAATTTTGAACTCTTCGCTCTTGCTATATTTCTTAACCAGTTGGTCTAATGATTTTTTTCTCATGTTAACACCTCATTTAGTCTCTTTCTCGCGACTTCGAGTTCTCTTTTCGGTGCCTTTTGCCCTTGTTTTTTGTAGGCATGCAAGCACATCATTTCTGAACTTGAAATCATTACATAAAATATTCGATAACCTCCGGTCGGAGCTTTGATTTTAATTTCCCAAAGCTTACCTTCAATTTGTCGAAACTGACAGCCAACAGCCGATAGCCCGTAAGTTTCAACATCTTTTAAAATGGCCAATATCGCCGCCTGATCATTTCGACCTAGGCCATCGATGAAATCCTCGACATAACAACGTCCAGACAATGAAGCAAAAAACGAAACTTTCATCAAATTCAGTATAACCAAATGGTTATGAAAAGGAAAGCCGTATTTCTAAGCGTTTCAGCACATTTCAATCTGTTGGCACTAGTGGCATAGAAGTGGTCTTATCAAATCTCGAATAATTAATAAATATGAAAACTCATCCATCAGCTCTCAGGGGCAGTCTGTCCTGGGTGCCGGGCTCTCAAAAACAGAGCTTCTTTTAGCTTTTTATCGGCGCTAATCGGTCAGAGGTATTAAGCCGCCAACGACTTTTTCAATCGCTCCATACCATCAAGAATGAACACTCGAATGAGAACCTGGTACGGAATACCTTTTTTTTCAGCCAGGCGTTTGAGTTCCTGAATAGTAGATTCGTCCAAAGCTACGCTTGTCGGTTTTTTGGGAGCATTTTTATACCGCTTCATCGCCGCGAGAATTTTCTCCGCATCAAGCGTGAATGGCTTATCGTATTCCTTAAGTGATTTTACGTAGGATTTCTTCATATTGCTTACGCTCCTTTTTGTGCGCCGGTCTGGCACTAATAACTCGAACGCGGCCTTCACGAAGCACAAACGCAACTTGCAATAACCGCCCATCCAGCGTCGGGCCGACTAACCCCAGCCGTTGTTCTAACACAACCGGCGCAATTTGAATTCCAACTGGCAGCGCGAGACCTGATCGAAATACTGCCTCAACCTCAGGTACCGTTATTCCATGTTTCTTCGCGTTCTTACTCTTATTACCCTCGTCCCACTCAAACTCATAGAGCGAAGTCTCAAGTATCCAGTATAGCAGCCAATCAACGAACCCCCACTGCGCCATAAGACACTATTATCACACTATGTATATAGTGTGAAATTGTAGGCCTCACATTAATCTGTTTGCGCACAAGAATAGCCCGCCTGCGACAATAATTGGGTCAAGCCTAGCTCGATTGACCACGCCCAGGAAGTCGGCCATCAATCTACCATTCGACTAGGTTTCCAAAGGCTTTCGAGACGGCTTACACAGCTCAAGACCCCAGAACGATCTGATTTAATTCAGATTCGGGCCACGATTGTACAGAGGCACCCATAGCAGTCCGATTAATTTCGAATGCAAACCGAAATTAAATGTGGGCAATTACCGTTCGCTGCACTACAGGCCCCTCCACCACCGTGTGAAGCATCGTAGTACAAGGTATTGGATGGTGTGTAACTACCTTGCGATTCCATTTGAAGATTTCCATTACAGAAATCGCCATTCGTGACCGAGGTTGGCGGCGCGACAAAATTACCATATTCGTCAAACTGCCAATTGGGCAGCATTTGTAGTGCGGCAGCCTGCAGCGCGTTTGCTGGCTGTGGATTAACAAGTGGACTCCATTGCGGCACGCCGCCGGCAATGCGGTTAATATCGCCTGGATAGAGGATCTCGAAATTCTCACAGCTCCATGAGGAACCCGTTTGTTGCCCCGTTGTTAGGTCGTATTCGGTCACAGAAGATACGGTTCTCGCGGGGCCGGTTGATTGGTAAGCTCCATTTGTAAATGTGAATCTATAACCATAACCGTAAACATGCGAGTTCGATCCATCTGAAGAGGCCCCCTGGCCGGATTGCCCGACTCCAGTGGCTGTCGCGAATTCGGTCGTTAAAAACCAAGAGCCTGAACCCTGCGCGATTGCGTTGCGGATTGCGATACCTGCTCCATCAGATTGCCCGCCGGTAAAACTGATCTGCCCTGACAACGGTATATCACCGGTCGAGGTAGATATAGCGTTGTGCCAGTCGGTTTCGTTTCCTGAATAAAAAACTGACGCAAAATTACTCAAAAGCGATGATGGCCCGAGCAAATTGGCGTCGGCATAGCTCTGGTTGCCACAATCAGTGGTGCAGTTTGTCGAAATATATGCGGTGGCATCACCATTTACTAGATCACTAGCGGGACGAATGCTCAAATCTGGATATAAATTCGCGAGTGAACTTGACTCTAGCACAGCCGTTTTATCCGATATAGAAAGGTTGTTTACCGCATTCGCAAAAGGTGCGGTAAGAGAGACGCCACATCCGGATGAATCCGAGCCAGGTTTTCCGTCGCAATTGTTTATATTGTTGACTCCGGCTTTGAAACTAAAAAATGTACTGGTTGGGTCTCCCTGAGTATTCGTCGAAGGTCCATTCAAATCCGAACACGACATATAGGCGATTGTATCGACGTGCATTTGGTACGGGAAAATTCCACTTGCGATCACCGACGCAGCATCCGATGCGCCGGCCGTTGAACTGCCGGAACAATTGACGTAAAGAAACGGCACTAAAACAATACCAGTTGTGACCGAGATGAGAAAAAGCACTCTCTTTTTAAGATGAACATCCACCTGCCCCCCCTTGGATACTAGTTATTTACTTCGCGCTCGCAACTCGTCGATTTCGCCGCCAGCCTAATTAACGAGCCATTCGCGACGCTCGTTTTTTGTTTATCCATAGATCCATATGTGCAATCGAAATGCCAAGGAATAGCTGCCCGACGGCCGCGATTTCATTTGGCCCTGTACCGCGCCACCTGATTTAATCAATTTAAATGGTCTCAAATTGATACAGTTTTGGGCGGGGTGTTAAATAACTTTTCTACAAGCGAACAAACATTAATCAATATTTGTTGGCGTCGATCAATCAGCCCTATTTTTAGGCGGCACCTAGTTTGCACCATTAAGTCGATATGAAAGCAAAGATTATTAAATTCGCAATTATTTTGTCGTGCATTGCCGCCATCCTTGAATTTCAAAATTGTTCGGGCAGTGCATTCAAATCTGTGGGGGCGGGCCTGGCGAGTTCGTCGTTATCGAGCACATCGTCTGCTCCAAATTCGCCTAGTGCGACAAGCCAAGCAAGTTCTAATGCCAACGATGAAGAGGTCCAAATTATTTTAGGTCTGTAATTTTGAATCTTAATAGGGGGAATCATGAAAATTGTAATTTTAGCGCTTATTTTAAATTTCGCACCTTTTGCGAGTGCTCAAACCACAGGTGCATCAGGTTATACCGGAGTAAAGTTTACCGTTACTAACATCAGTAGTGTGACTACAGATGGTACAAGTTTGATAGTTGGCGATGCGCAAGGGAACACCTATACAATTTCTCCGTTAGGAAATGGCCAAGGCGTGACAGTTCCCATTGGGACTTTCCCGCCGCTCGCTCCCGTGATTAAAAGTTGCCAAACGTTCGCCCTTTTAGCGATGTCAAACCAGGCCAAGTATTCGATTACGATCTGGGCCTCGGCCAAAACTCCCACTGGAAACAACACTTATATAGTTTTCAATGTGGCATCATGTGGACTTCAATTGAACACACCTTAAAATAAGATTTGGTTGCCGAAATTATCGGTCAATCGGGGGATGTATGAATCGAGTGTTGGTCTTTGTAATTGTAATGGTTGCAGGCACCGTGTGCCATGCGCAAGCTTGCATTAGTGAAATCCAGAATTTGCGAAACTCATTCGAGCAACGGAAGCCAAACTGTGCGCAGTCCAATCTCAATTATGATTACGTAGGCCGCCTGGAACCTGACTTTGCTGATAAAGTCCCGAATTCCGTATTGCAGGGAAAAGCCTGCATTCCCGCAGTACAGTCATATGACTCTAAAGCTGCGGTATGTGATGCGACTGCGAAGCAAGCAACAGCGCAAAGCGACCCTAATAACTTAGTGGGATATTCCGGTAACGTTATCAGCGCGATGAACGATGCGTCGGCTTGTGTGGAGGCTGGGATTGGAGATGTTTACCAATCATTTCATAGTACTGAAATTATTTGCATGTCTGCTCAAGAGGGTATCCTTCGGGCTAATGACCAATGTGACGTTGACATGACAAATCTTTCAGTGAAAGCACAACGTTTACGGTGCCAGAGTCAAGATCCAAATGAGGCAGCCTCGTTTCAATCGCAAAGGCAATCGCTCGTGTCGGATATTGCAAGATATGCTGATCAAATGAATGCTTGAGGTAAAAAAGTCGAGTCAAACGTGATGGCAAATTTTAATTCGTGCAGTAATCTACTTGATGAACAAGTGGCGAAGAAAAATGCAGCTGTGAAAAATTATATGACTCTCAGCGGTCAAGCGTTTCGGGTCAAGCGGTCATTGTCATCAAATTGAGGTGTGATTGATGGGCTAACAGGACGTGTTTCACGATCAGAAACGCGCAGAGTATTATCGACTTATTCTTTTTAACCGTTAATAAATATACGCGACCCGCAGCCAAATAAAGCGGTCAAGGGTTCGCAATATTGCTGACAGACTCTCCGGATGATACTGTCAACGACTTATCGGGGAGCAGTATAGAAAGATTCGAGGTGCGGACGTCGCGCCCGCTACAGTTAAATCAAGTACTTACAATTCTTGATTTTTTATCGCTCGCTACAAACAAACAGTATAGGAAAAAGTTGGTCGGACCGGCGGGATTTGAACCCACGACCTCTTGCACCCCAAGCAAGCGCTCTACCGGGCTGAGCCACGGTCCGAAAATTTAGCGCGTGATACACGCATGTAGTACGAAAGGCCTTTTAGCACAATTGTTTCAAGGTTGAAACGTGCAAAATGATATCTTCGAACTGACGACGTAAGTCGCGCAGTTGTTCAGCAGTACCCTTATTCTCGACGGATTTTGAAACCGCGCTCGCCACCTCAATGGCCTCATCTTCAATTACTTCGCCAACCCCTCGCATATTTTTTAAATCGCGCTTTAACCTGGTCAACGCGACACGCGCACCCTCGATTGAAA
This sequence comes from Bdellovibrionales bacterium, assembly GCA_027451425.1. Classification (GTDB taxonomy): domain Bacteria; phylum Bdellovibrionota; class Bdellovibrionia; order Bdellovibrionales; family UBA1609; genus RBG-16-40-8. The sequence goes on from DAIDJH010000040.1 coordinate 5,605, forward strand.
ATCGGTCGCGGTACAACAGTTTTTTAATCATAAGCACGATCTCAACATCGCGCTTCAAATAAACACGCTGATTTTTACTCGATTTTTGCGGAGCAAGTTGATCAAACTCCGTTTCCCAATAGCGGAGAACGTAGGTTTTCACGCCCGCAATGTCGGCAACCTCACCAATTTTAAACGCCAGCTTATCGGGAATTGCGGCAATATCTTTTTGCAATTGTTGGTCGAATAACGTCGCCGAAAAATCGCGCAGCGAAGGCGCGAATCGCTTTTCATTAAAGACTTCATATATAGATTCACTCATCGCCGCACCTCAAATTCAGTCGTCGTCATCTTCTTTGATTTGCGAAATGTCTTCGCCATTCAAAATGCCTTTCAGCACCTGACTTGGTCGAAACGTCAAAACTCGGCGCGCTGAAATTTGAATTTGCTCGCCAGTTTGAGGATTGCGCCCCACACGCTCACCTTTGGCTCTCACCATGAAATTTCCAAAACCGGAAATCTTGACCTTCTCACCAGCGATCAACTTACTTTTGAGTTGATTAAAAACCAGCTCCACAAGATCCGATGCCTCTTTTTTTGAAAATCCGATTTTTTGATAAACTTTTTCAACAAGATCGGCTTTAGTCACAGTCGATTTTTCGCTTGCCGGTTTACCATTGGCCATAAAATCCCCCGCTGTTGTACCTACAAAAAGGCTATCAAGTCCGGACTTTGGCGTCAAATTTTTGGCCAAGCCGGTGCAAAACATTTTGCGTGAGCACTTTTAGGCTATCTTCCGACAACGTGGCGTTGAAATCCTGAAGCGTCAGACGAATTGAGACTGATTGGCAGCCTTCAGGCACTCCCGCCCCGCGAAAAACATCAAACACAACAACAGCCTGCAGAAGCTCACCTGCCGCTTTCTCCGTCTCTCGAACCAGTTCACCCGCCGTTACGGAATCACGAACCACCAACGAAAAATCGCGTTCAACTGAAGGGAACTTCGAGATCGGCTTGATTTTGCTGGTGCGCGGTTGGCCACGCATTAGCGCCGTGAGGTCGATTTCGGCAATAGCCACATCTGAGCGTATTTTGTGACGCTCCCGCACAAGCGGATGAAGACTACCAAAAAAACCAATAACTCGACCTTCGTAAAAAAGCGTTGCGGATTGACCTGGATGCAAAAATGATGGCGAATCCATTTTTCGGATTTCTATGCGCCCGTTAAGATGCTCCACCAGCGTCGTGATGGCTGATTTCAAATCAAACACGACGGGGTGGTCTGGTTTTTGCCACAACCCCTGTTCGTGCCCCCAGACCATAAATGCCAACCGATGCGGTTCACGATATGGCGCATCTGGACTATCCGCTTTCACAAAAACCCGGCCAATCTCGAATAGTCGACCGTAATGCACACCGCGATGTTCATTGTGGAGTAAATTGCCGACCAACCCAGGCACGAGACTCAATCTCATGGTGCCCGTTTCTTCGCTGAGCGGATTGCGAACCGCGACGGGCGCACCGCCGAGCTCCAATCCCGATTTTGCGAATGCGGCTTGATCAATGAATTCAGTTTGCCATTTTGAATTTAAGAATGCGTAATTGCGCGCTTCAAAGAAACCTTCGCGAACCAATTGCTCGCGCAAAACTTCTTCATGAACATAACTCTCGGCGTGATCGCTCGGCCGCTCCCGCAAGATCGGAAACGTCTCTGGGATTTTATCGTAGCCGTTCAATCGCCCGTACTCTTCAACAAGATCCATTTCGATTTCGAGATCTACACGAAAAGAAGGAGGTTCAACAGTCACCTGATCTTGCCCAGCCCCTTTCGCCGTTTCTTTTACATGACATTGCAGGCGTTTGAGCACACCCAAAAAATCCGCCATATCGACGGGGTAACCTAGTCGATCCGACAAGGTTTGCCGGCGCACCCAAATTTGCGGGCGCTTTGCCGGGTTGGGATAAACATCGACGAAATCAGTAGCCGGCTCACCACCTGCGACTTCGCTTAAAAGTTGGCAGGCGCGATTCATGGCTTCAAGAGTCGCATCGACATCTACCCCTCGCGAAAAGCGGTAAGACGAATCGGTTTCAATCGCATGCCGTCGAGAAGTTCGCCGCACACCTTTTTGAGAAAAACTCGCGGACTCTAAAAAAATATCTTGGGTCGTCTCGCTCACGCCGGAATTTAGTCCACCAATCACTCCCGCCAATGCGACAGCACGTTCGGAATCGCGGATGGTCAACTCTTCACCCGACAACGTGAGCTCCGTGCCATCGAATGTTTTGAATTTTTCGTTGGCCGTGGCGCGCACGACGGTGATTTTTGGCGCCGCATTTTTATCACCGCGCATCTGGTCGCCGCGTAAACGTGCAAGATCGAACGCGTGAAGCGGTTGACCCAACTCCAGCATCACATAATTGGTCACATCGACCGCGTTGTTGACGGAATTTACCCCTAAAGATTCAAGGCGCTGCCTAAGCCACGCCGGGCTCGGACCGATTTTGACGCCGAAAACCGATCGGCCGCAATAACGTTGGCAAAGATCCGTATCAAGGACTTCGACACTAACCAAATTGCGTTTTGATGACATTTTTTTAGGGGTGCGGACCGAGAATGGTTTAAGCGGACGATTCAAAAGACATGAAATTTCACGCGCGAGCCCCAGATGACTCAAACAATCGGCACGATTGGGGGTGATCGAAATATCAAAGAGCACATCATCAAGGCCCCAATAATTAGCAAAGGATTCGCCCACCGGCGCGTCGGCGGGCAGAAGCAGAATCCCTTCACTTTCATCCTTGAACCCCAATTCCGATTCCGAACACAACATTCCCTGACTTTCAACGTCGCGAATTTTTGAAATTTTGATCGCAAAATCTCCGGGCAAAACAGCACCAGGAGTGGCCACCACCACCTTATCGCCTTGCCTATGATTTTTTGCTCCACAAATTATTTGCCGGTGGATTTTCTCGCCGGTGTCGACTTGGCAAAGCGTGAGTTTGTCGGCGTTGGGGTGCCGGCCGAGCTCCACAATACGCCCGACGACAACGTGGTGAAACGTTTCGCCGGGGTTTTCGATTTGTTCAACTTCTAACCCAGCGGTTACAAGCACGTCGGCAAGTTCGCGAGGTTTCGTTAAAAAATCGGCGATGTCGACGAATTCATTGACCCAGTTCAGAGAAATTTTCATTGGAATTGCCCCAAAAACCGCAAATCGTTTTCGCTGAAGAGCCGAATATCCTCGATCGCATACTTGATGATCGCCATACGTTCGACGCCAAAACCGAATGCGAAACCTTGCCACTCCTCAGGATTTAAACCGCATGCCTGCAAAACTTTTGGATTGACAAGACCCGATCCGCCAATCTCAATCCAACCCGACTGCTTGCACATGCGACATCCGGAACCGCCAGGCGTGAGGGAACCTTTGCCGCGACAAATAGGGCACGAACAATCGACTTCGGCGGATGGTTCAGTGAACGGAAAAAAACTGGGGCGAAATCGCTTTTTAAGTCCAGGCCCAAAAAACTCATCGACAAAGTACGAAATCGTACCGCGCAGATCAGCCATTGAAACTTTGCGGTCGACCAACAGTCCTTCAATTTGATGAAAATTGGGGGCATGCGAAGCATCGCTGTCGCAACGAAAAACAGAACCGGGCGCAAGCACGCGAAGCGGCGGTTTTTCGCTTTCCATAGTTCGCACTTGCACCGGACTTGTGTGCGTGCGCAGCACGTGACGATCGTCAATATAAAAAGTGTCTTGCAAATCGCGAGACGGATGGTCTTCAGGAATATTCAATGCGGTGAAATTGTTACGATCGCTCTCGATGAGCGGCCCCTGCCGCACGCTGTAGCCGATGCGCCCAAGAATCTCGACAATCTGCCCGATGACCAAAGAAATGGGGTGCGCAGCTCCGCTCGGGATTTGCGGCCCAGGTAGCGTGAGGTCGACCTTCTCGCGCGCGATCGCGGCGTTTACCTCTTGCGCTTTGAGTTCATTTTCGCGTCTGGAGTAGACATCTTCAAGTCGCGTTTTGATCTCGTTGAACAGTTGCCCCATCGCTGGACGATCGGCGGCATTCAGTTTACCCAACTCACGCATCAGCATCGAGAGAGCGCCCTGCTTGCCGAGAAATTTCACTTTCAGATCGTACAGCTCACGGCTGCTTTTGCTCG
>DAIDJH010000041.1 GCA_027451425.1 Bdellovibrionales bacterium
CAACTGTAACCGTTGCCGTTTTTGCAATGGTAACCCCATCGATACTCTGCGCGCTGGGTGTGAGCGTTAATATTTGTGCCTTTGCGCGAGCTTGAAACGCAAACGCGGTTGCAACTGCAAGTAACAGAGCTTTCATAACTCCCCCTTTTTGAGTTGTTTTTTTCTAATAGATTTGCAGCGCGCTTGTCACTTAAGAAGTGTTCGTGAAGTGCCCGCTGGATAATACTTACAGCGCCCCGGTCGCATTTTAGTAAAAAAGCCGCGGCAGCTAACCAACGCCCACCGCGGCTCAAAGGGTTCCCCCGCCTTTGGCGAAAACTACACGCCCCCTGGCGTTTTTAAATATCGATTGCAAGAAGTTTCGGAATATACGTGCCGTCCGCTGCGCGTAACCAAATCAAGCGCGCCAAACACCGGACTTCCGTCGCGCATGTGGTTTTTTTTGTAATTGAAATATATTCGCAAGCGAACCGCATAAAGATTTGAAACTGGCTGCGAAAGAATAAACTGGTTTTTGTGAATGTTGTCGAAGCGTAGATCCACATGACCCGTGTACGTTAAATATGCACCACGATTTGTTGAGCTCCACAGCGTGCCCTGCTCGGATGAAAACACCGCAATTGTACGATTGTCGGGCTCAAGTAGCGGATTAGACACGATCATTCGTGCTGCATCTCGCGTGCCGAGATAACTGTGGACGTGATTAAAAACTTTTACATTCAAGTCGCCGTCCGGCGTTGTACAAATAAAACCATCTGCTTTACTGATTGATGCTAGAGCAAGTGCGATAAACATTGTTGCCACTGCTATTTTCATTTTGAGCCTCCTACTCGTGTTGAACGCCCTAGATGAACGTCTGGCTTGCTTTTAGCCCCTGCTGTAATCATTTGTGAAATGAAAGATTATACATTTATTATGCGTTAGGCGCATGAACCAGGCTCCTTATCAGCCTTCGCCCTTTCTTGCTAATCCAAAACCCGTTTGATACGACGAAACGGGCCCAAAAAATATGAGGGGAAAAATCCAATGGCATTTTTGTTTGTCCTTGCCACTTTGGCCGTCGTCATATGGCTATATTTTCAATTCAATCCCCTGGCTCACGGCTCTCGGTTCATGATGCGAAGGTTTATCAACTGGTTTCCGCTCGGCATGTCGTATGCCTTTCTCTACATTGCCCGGTTCAATGTCATCGCCTCGCAGCGGCCGCTTGCGATGTCCAATCAAACTTTCGGCATGATATTTGGCGCGGGAGCCCTCACCTATGCACTATCACTTATATTGAATGGCCCCGTTGTCGATAAAATTGGCGGCAAACGCGGCATTATGATTTCCGTCTTCGGCTCAGGCATTGCCGATGCGGTTTTGGGCTATCTCAGCTATTTGTGGTTAGTCGAAAAACCGACGGCGAATATGCCTCTGCTTTTTGCGATCGTTTACTCCATAAACATGTACTTTCAAAGTTTCGGTGCGGTCTCTATCATTAAAGTTAAATCATATTGGTTTCATGTGCGCGAGCGCGGCGTGTTCGGTGCGATTTTCGGTACGCTTATTTCTTTGGGCGTCTATCTCGGTTTTGACTGGGGCCAAGGCATCGTCAACGCGGCCGAGGTTCACCCCAAGGCCCCGACCCTTTTACACTCTCTGTTCGTCACGTTTTTCAATATTGGCGCTGTGAAGGCCGCCGATGCCGTTTGGCTGGTTTACTTTATCCCCGCCGCTCTTTTGATCGCCTGGGGCGTGATCGATTATTTTTCAATCAAAGACACCCCCGCTGAAGCCGGGCTTCAGGATTTTGACACACACGACGCCTCTTCGGGCGAAATGCACAAGGAATTTACGCTCATTGATTTAATGAGGCGCGTATTTTTAAACCCCACCATGCTCATGATCGGCCTTGTGGAGTTTTTCAGCGGCGTTGTCAGAAATGCCGTCATTCAATGGTACAAACCGTTTGTCGAGCAAATGCATCAGGTGGGTGTGGCTCAATTTTTTTACAACCACCTGGGGTTTTTACTCATGGTGGCCGGAATTGGCGGCGGTTTTGTAGGCGGTTACGTTTCAGATAAACATTTTCAGTCTAGGCGGGCCCCACCAACCGCAATGGCGGCCGGCCTTTTGGTTTTCTTTTTGGTCTTGATGTCCGTATTTCTATTTAGTTCTGAACTGGTTGTCGGGCTCTCTATCGTCGCCATAGGTTTTTTTACAATTACGGTCACGGCTTTAATGTCCGGCACGGCAGCTTCTGATTTCGGCGGTCGCAAGGCGACGGCCACGGCGGCTGGCGTTACCGACGCTTTTGTTTATCTGGGGGCCTCTGCCGAATCATTCAGTATGGGGATGATCATCAAGCACGGCTGGAACTACTGGCCAATTTTCTTGATCCCGTTTGCCGTTGCCGCCATGCTGATCTCAATCAAAATGTGGAATTACTTGCCCGAAGCCACGCGCCGCTACCTCTTGCACGTTGAAAAAGTGAAGATGCGGGAATCTAAAAGTACCCTCAACGCGACCGCCGCGTTAGGGCCTAATGATTTGACCAATGTTTAGACATCTCTTTCGTTTTTACTAAATGCTTCGTGCGCATTTTTGTTTGCCCCTGCCAAATATTGGCGCTGTTGCAAATAAATTCCGTCGCCCAATCCATTTTTAATCGCGCACAACTTTGCATCGCAATGGCATGGCGTCTGCATTTTGCTGTCGTGAATTGAACTTTTCGATTGAAAGGATCGTGCATGAAAAATCGAATTTTCTACATTTTGATGTCTACAACTTTGACAGCGTTTGCCTTCGGCTTGAGCGCTTGTTCAGGCGGAGGGGGCAATCCTGCTCAGCCACAAAAACAAGCTTTACCCAACACGACTCTCAACCAAAAAAGCGGCGCCCCCGGCCAGTGGAATGGCGGCCAGCCGACTCAGGGCACCTTCCCCGCAGGAGCAAAGTTCACGATCACCCAACCCTCGGGTCAATCCAAAGTGCAAAAAACATTATTGGGCGGAAACTCATCGAGCACAGCTACAAATTCAGCGGGATTAAACTCTTCTGCTTCAACCGGAGGCCTAGATAAAGCGGTTGGCCCCGCACCAACTGTGGCATCAACTTCATCGTCGGCTGGCGTCGTCACTCGCTCGGCCATCACTCACGCGCAATCGGACCGCGTGACGCCACCATCGCCACAACTTGAAAAAATTAATCCGCAGTCGATCAGTTCGCTTGCCACGTTGCCGCGAATCGACCTGATGAGCCCCGCATCCGCAAAGAACTTTCACGCGACGAACGCCACCAGCATCCAAGCTGTTATGCACGACTCTAGTGGCCACAAAGAGGTCCTGCGTGCCATTAAAGGCGGCAGTCTCCGCGCTTCGCCAAAAGTTGCAACTTCAAGAAATGCCGTCGCAAGAAATGCCGTAGATTGCTCGCCAAAGAAAAAGACGACAAAAACTTTGCCCATGCATAAAAAGACCGCCCGAAAAGTCGCTCTTTCAAAACCAAGCGCCGTTGACACAAAGTACATGGACCGTTACGACAAACTCCCGGTGCACGTTTTGTGGTACGACGAACAGTTCAATCTCTGGCACCCACAAAAAGTTCCGTTTGGCACTTGCCTGATGACTAGCGCCGTAAACGGAAATTCGACCGGCGCTGTTACGCCTAAAAAGTCGTCGTTTAGCGAACCCGCATCTGAGTATGATAGCTACACGCCAAACAGCGTATTCTATAAGTTTGCATCAAGTCCTGTCGGCATCAGCCCAGAAAACACGGCTTGTGATGTGAGCGTAGGCAATGATTCAAATGATTATCAGAATTTGCCTTGCCTCGTGTTTCAAAAAGACACCGTGGCGCCCGGCGTGGAGCACGAAACCGCCTATCTTTTGTATGTCGAGCGCAAATTTGACGGCTCTTACACAATCGTTCGAAAAGATGACCCCTGTTTGACAGACCCCCAAAGCATCCACCACGCGTACGAAAAACAGTTTGTCAAAAATTTTCTGTTGGGAGAACTCGACGGCACTTATATCTTATCGTTCAAAAATTATGTGCCCAATTCGAATCAACAATAATTGCTGAATTAGGCACACTGTTGCCGCGTGCGATTATGGCGCGCGCGGTACCAAGCTGCGAACGCATATAAAAGCGCAACCCCGACGATGAGAAGCACAAACCCGAACATTTCTTTTCTCACAACATTCATCATGTCTTCAGGCGAGTTGAGAAGTTCGGGATGACTGCCCAAAATCTTTTTACCCCAAAAAACTAAAACCGAGCACCAAACGGTGGAACCTAAGAATGACGCTAGCGCGAAATTGCGCGGCTTCATGCGAAACATCCCGGCCGGAATTGATACCAACTGACGAAATCCCGGTAAAAGACGCGCGAAAAAAACACCCGACGCACCGAAATCGCGCACCCAATTTTCAATAGAGTGAAGCTGTGGTTCTTTAATGAGTCGCCATCTTAACAATTGGTGAAGAAATCGCTCACGCGTCCAGTAGAAAAAACCATACATAAGAAGGGCCCCCAGCAGATTCCCCAAAATGCCGCAGGTCAAAACTCCAGTAAATGACAATTGACCCTGTGCGGCCCAATAGGCCGCCGGCGGTAAAACAATTTCAGCGGGAACAGGTAAAAGCGTCGATTCGAGCAGCATAAGTATCAGAACTCCAACATATCCGCTCGTTTTGACCCACGAAAACCACAGAACAATGAGTGCGTGCATAATTCACACACTTTCTTTTATCGCAAGCCTCATGTCACGCGCGGATTTTACCGAAAGTTCTACGTCCACAAAAAGGAGGGATTTTAGATGAAATCATCAATCATTCGCGCGGCTTTTATAGTGGCCAGCGTCGCGGCGCTCAGCGCTTGCGGCAGCAGCCCATCGAGCATTTTTAAAAATGCAACGTTTTCAACATTTCAACAAAACGGAGACCAGTACCTACAGCTAGAAACTGACGTCAGCTCGCAAAACGTCGTTTTCTCCGGCGTCACCTTGCCCGTTCAAGTCAACGGGAAGATCGTTGGCGATGTTTCGGTCAACACTAACCTTTCAACCGGTACAAGCGCGATGATTGTACAACTCGACCTAAGCAATATCCTTCATATCCCCGTGCCGACTTACAGCGGGAACCTCCCCAATGGTCTTGCCTGGCCGGTGACTGGCGTCGATCTCACGAAAATGATGGCCTTCAGCGTTGGGAATAATGGCTCAGAAGTGTACCTATACTATGACGCCACAACTCACACCGCAATGGTGGGCGCCGCTCTGACAATTTCGAGCTTGTCGACCGGTACCCCCGCAAGTCTTTTTTCGACTTTCACCGCATCTACCGGCATCAATGGCCTTGTCGGACTTTACACCGGCAAAGCTGCCAACGCCAGCGGCGTTGGTTTCATTGCAAACGTAAGTGCGCAACTCTGGCCCGCCGCAACCGCTTTGACAAAACTCGCGGTGAAAAAAGCCGTGCGCCCAGTGCCGTCGAAAGTTCAATTCTTCTCAACTTCACCTGATCGAAAAGTACGCGACCAAATCGATTGGGAAATTTACGAGATGAACAAGCACCACGTACACATTCAATTACGTTAATTCGATCTGTGCGCGCTCGCGAGTTTTGCGGGCGCGCATTTTTTCAAACCGTCCGACAAAGTGCCAAATAAACGGCAAAAAAACAGCAAGCCCAAGATACGTATGCACATTTGAGAATATCGAGCGTAGCCGCTCATCACCCAAATAATAAAGACCCGGCACTGTTAAACATAAAATCGAAACTGCGGTTAATATCGCGTATCCACTCACTCTGCGCGCACGACCGCGAAGGCCCGGCTTCACATGCGTACCATACAAGTAGCCAAACAATCCAAGAAACAAAAGCCCGATAATCCCATGCAAATGCAGAATAAGCGCCTGATGCGGGCTTTGGCCTTCACCAAATTCTGTTGCGACTCGGATAAAATGCTCGAAATAAAAATATGCGCCGCCGGAAATGTAAAGACCCATACATGTCGTTAAAAAAATGATTTTAAATTCGCGAGTCATTCTCGGCGTTGTTTGCGCCGCCATCGATGAGACTCTTTTCGAATCAACCGGCGCGATCCCATGCGGACTCATGCTACCAACTCCCCCCGATTATCAAAAAGCATCGCGATGGCCGACATTTTATCGCAGCAGCGCCGAACAATTTCTTGTGGAGCAAAAAGCGCAACCTTCGTAAGCGCGTCGGCAATTGTGGCGGAGCGCGCTTGCACCACCGCCGCGTGCGCTCGCCGTGCGCCTTGGTAATACACTCGGTCGTTGTACGCATACGGAGCCGATGTCGCGACACACTCGTGACAAAGCTTAAGCCGTCTTGAAACGGCATTCGAGGATGTTCCAAGACGAAGAAGCACTTCGCGCGGTCGGCGTGCAAAAAATCGAAGGTCACCTCCGGCGTTCACGCAACCGCTAATCGAATTCGGCGCATGTGACAGCATCCACTCGACGGTTTTATCGACAATGTATCCCTTGGCAATTCCGCTCAGGTCGATCCTGCCTTCGCGACGCGGATTAAAATATCCTTGAGACAAGGATGCGACCTCTTCAGAAAGAGTCAGTAGCTCGTTGAGTTCGGGATTTCGAACTCCCAAGATGGCCGAAATGCCGGCGTTATTTAATGTAAAATGGTTCAGCTGCGAAAGCGCGCTTTTTGGATCGTAAAAATTAAATATTTTTTCAAGTCGCGCGAGCTCATTAAATGCGTTCGTCAAAAACGCGTGATCAGCCCCCGCAACTTCAATGCGCACGACAGTGCCAAGATGTGGGCGCGCGCGTATGATCTTACTGCTTGTGCCGCTCACTAATAACCTCGTTGGTCACGGCGAGTCTGCGCACGCCGTTTGTAATATGAAGAGATGAGAGTGTCGCGCCAGAAATGTTTTTTACGTCTTTACCGAGCTTGAGCGCGTTTTTCACCGTCTTGCCCACGAACTGAGAACGCCAGGCGGGCCGTCGCACTTCGCTCCCATAGGTTTCGCGATATTCAAGTACTTCTATGTCTTTGATTTTGCCGTCGCTCGTAAACCCGGCGGCTATAGTAATAAATTCGTGTTTACCAAGCACTTGATCGATATAGACAACATCGCCCGAAGAATTGCGCCACATGATGAGTTTTTTACTGCGCACGTCTTCATCAGATAACTTTTCGATGAGCTTTACTTCATCATCAGTAAGAGTCGTCGAAGTTTTGGTCATCTTCATGCCGGGAAATATCACTTGCACCGCCTGCTCGGGAGTCATGTAAACTTCAGCGTGTGCCGTGAACGCAACGGTCGGCCCAAGTAAGGCAAGAAGGGCCAATTCGATTTTCGATGTGCGCATATCGGCGTCACCCTCCTCTTAAAATGGATGCCCTATTTTTAAACGAATGCCGTCCCATGTTGTGTGCTCGTCGCCGTAAAGCAAACCGCGATACTGTTCGTCCGCTTGATCCTGCACATATGTCATCGCGCCCAACTGCCGCAGTATTGTCAGCGTCGCGTACCATTTTTGTGTCGCATAGTGAACGTTCGGCCCCAAGAAAAAGGCCGAATGATCCTGCGCCGACTGCGCCAGCGTGTACCCACGAAATTCGTTGTGGTTTCTCCCCTCAACGCCGATTGACCAATTCGGGCGAAATCGATACGACGCCCCGAGATCCAGCTCTGCATAAGTTGCCGTCGACCACGCTCCATTCGGCGGAGTGTTGTCGGTGAGTGGGTCAACAAGGTTGCTGTTCTGCTCGCGATCCGGCTCAACCCAAAGGTTTGCGGCGAAAATCAACATGTCGTCTAAATAATTTTTTTGGACAATCGCGCGATACTCGACGCTTTGTTCGTAGTAGCCAACTTCCGGCTCGACGTAGACGGCAAAACCCACGGGGTCGAGAAATGGATTGAGAAAACGGTACATGAGCTCAAGTGACAGGCCATCGAAGCGTCCGGCTTCGTAGGGGCTGTTCGCATCGTGATACCATGGGATTTCAATGCCCTCTGTAAGGCCGCGCACGCTGTTGTGGTACTCGTCCGCAAACATGTAGTTGGCATAAAGACCAACTTGAAAATTATTTGTTACGCCGTATTCAATTTCAGAGTTCATGTCGATGTGATGAAAATACCCGTGCGCCTGACCCTCACGGTCAGTGATCCACTGCTCAAATTCATATTTACCTTTTGGCATCATGTCGGTCGTGTAAACGTAACCAAAGATGTCTTCACCGGCCTGCGCGCGCACCGCCGAGAATTGCAAACAGAGCCCCAAGGCCAGCGAGACTGCGACTTGCAAACAGTTCAACCGTACAATTTTTCTCATAGGTGTGCGATCGCACAATCTTTCACGGGCTCGCCCGCGTCAATTGTCGTACCGGAACGGACTCTAAATGAACACCAATTGCAAAAACGAGTGGCGCAGCCGCTCTAGCCGAATACCTCTCGGGCCGCACAAATGAATTCTGTTACGGATTACAATATTCGCATTCCTCTTCGTCCACCGATGAGATTCCATCTGGTCTTGGCTTTATTTCTTTATGCTGGCAGGCCGCACACTGATAAATCACTTGCATATGGATACGACTTGGCTCACCACACGCTTGACAAGGAAGACCCGGCACTCCGTCGACAATCTTGAAGCCGGGATAGTCGCAGCTTGGACATAGACACTTCAACGCGCTGACCAGCTTTTCACCGGCGGATATGATGGCCCGCTGTCGCGTGGGATTATGTTGCGCCCTCAAATCCGTGGCTATTACAACTCGCCCGTTTTCTGCCGTCATGAACGCATCAAGTATCGCCTGCTCGACTTGATCTTGCGCATGTAATCCTTTGAAAATAGGGCTGTGGCTCTCTGCTGGTCGAATAAGTACGCCATGGCTTGGAAATTGATTTTGTTTGAGAAATACCCTGAAGTCGTCGCGCGGACCCATTTCTATTTTGTCGTGAACGACATCGGTGGAAATATATTCCTCATAAATTTCAGCTCCCCGTTCGGCATCGTAAAACAGAAGGGCTTCAAGGTCCGATTGGATAAAATGAATTTGGGGATGTGGTCCAAAGCTGCCTTCGCTTGCTAAAAAAAATCGCTCGCCAGGCCGTGATCTTCTCGCCAAATTTATTTTAGCCCTTAAGGTGTCCCGAACTGAATTTTTTCTTTGAATTTCTCCAGAAAATGTCCCTAAAGAATCGGTGTCAACCGGGGCCGAAACCACCTTCATTCCAATCTGCTCAAAAAGACCGGAAAGAAGTTTTTCCTTCTCATGCTTTGTTGCAAATAGAACCGTTTGCCCACTAAAGGGATGCTTATTGCCCTTGTCCAAGCGAGAAGCCTCTTTCGCCATTGAACAAATAGAGATTTTCGGTCTTTATAACGTCGACCTCATTTTCAACTAACGCCTTGAGGAGCTCCCACTGTGTCGCCTGGCGATGCGCTTCGCTGTTTTTTGTTACAAATCGGCACCGCCAGTGATCCGTACAAAATGTTTCATCAAACCCATTCGGCCAAACCTTAACTCCACGGTTGGTTATCATCTGAAGTTCAACTGGAAGTTTTTTTGCCGCATGAATCAGTTTTTCCGCCAATACTGCGGGCCGCCTGTTGTCTTCGTGTACGAACACATCTACGCCTACATACTCTTTTCTTTCGGCCTTATGCCCTGCTTTTTTTATATAGCTGAGCACCAG
>DAIDJH010000042.1 GCA_027451425.1 Bdellovibrionales bacterium
TTCGTTCGCTAGGGGCATGGCTCAGGCCAAGATTGAAAAAATTAAAAAATGAAAACCCGCCAAACGGCGTTTAATGAATGGGAGATAGAAATGGAATTTGAAAAAAAACTCGAGCGCCTTGAAGAAATCGTGAAGGTGATGGAGGCCGGCAACACAAGCCTTGAGGAGTCACTCAAGATTTTCGAAGAAGGCGTGCGTCTGTCGCGGGAGTTGCAAAACACGCTCACGGCGGCGGAAGAAAAGGTCAAAGTACTCCTGAAAGTTGAAGCTGACGGCACGCCGGTTTATAAGGCTTGAACTATTGTGCAAGATTCACCACTTTCGGCCATTGAGGCGCTTGAAATTTTTTTCGAGCGGCATTTTGAAAAGCGTTCACGCGAATTTAGCCGCAAGGCTGAGGTGCTAAAAGACGCCGTCGCGTATTCGCTGTTTTCAGGCGGTAAAAGATTTCGTCCGCAAGTCGCGTTTTTAACTGCTGATCTTTTGGGTGTTGAACTCGCCCGCGTGTTACCGCATGCGGCAGCGGTCGAGCTTGTGCACACATATTCGCTGATTCACGATGATCTACCGTGCATGGATGACGACAGTTACCGCCGGGGGGTGCCGACCAACCATATTGTATTCGGCGAAGACACGGCCTTACTCGCGGGTGATGCGCTTTTGACCGAAGCGTTTTATGTGATCGGCGATGGATATGCGCACTTGCCGGAACTCGGTCTTGAGCTCACGCGGATTTTGGCTGAGGCGGCCGGGCTTACGGGCATGATTGCGGGCCAGGTTGCCGATTTAAAAATGGCTCGCCCGGGTGCCGAGTTGACGTGCGCAAGGGCTGAGCAAGTGCTCGACATGCACGAGCGCAAAACCGGCGCGCTTATTCGCTATGCGGCGGAGGGGGTTGCGATTTTGGCGCGACTCCCGCAAGGCGAACGCAAGCGGATCCGAGAATTTGGAAGCAAGCTTGGGCTTGCGTTTCAGATTGCCGACGACCTCCTTGATTTCGATCCGCGGGAGCCAGAGCAAAACGGTTTGCCGGCCCTTCTTGGAGTTGAAAAAACTCGCGAACTGTTGAACAGTGTCTCGCAAGATTGCCAGACAATTTTACTCAACTACGGCGGGCGCGCTGGCCATCTTGTCACGCTTGTCAGAAAAAATCTTATTCGTAAAAAATAATCGATAAAAACGCGTGCATTTTTCTTTTTGTTCCACTATGAGTTCAAATTGCGATGATAAAAATTATTTTTATTTCCACCGTTTTTTCAGTTCTCGGTTTTGCCTTTAAGGCGGCGGCATATCCCGAATATGCTGTTCGCTATAACATAATGAGATGCACGGCTTGCCACGTGAACCCCACTGGCGGTGGCCCGCGCAATATCAACGGTAAACTGTTTAGCGCGCATGGGTTTAAGATTAACCCATTTTTAGTTCAAGACTACGTCTCGGCGGATTTCCGTGGCATATACTATTATCCTCAGCGCCCGACTCCGGCGAACGGCGGTGCGGGGATTATGTCGGGATCTATCGCTGGCTATGTTCCGGTTGATGCGGATAATCGAATTCACCTTGTCATCGACGAAAACGTGGCGGGATTTTCCCAAGCGCCAACCAGAAGTGCCTACGCGCTTTTTAGCCTCGCGCCTCAAGATAATAAAAACCATTGGTTTGAAGATTTGATGGTGGGGAGAATTCGCCCAGCCTTTGGTATTACTACGGACGAGCATCGTACCTATACGCACGTTCAAACCGGCACGCAGTGGTATGAATTTGAAACAGGGGCGCAGCTCTCGGGTACGCCAGGCGATCATGTTCACTACGACCTTGCGCTCGTCAATGGTACAAACAACATGGGGACGGGGTTTGCCCAAGGTGAAGCCGAGCAATTTGGTGAATTTTTTAACATCCGCTATATGCCGACTTGGGTAATGCTTGGGGCAAGCGCGCAGTACCGAGAGCCGACGGCGGGTATTCAGTCTCGCGAAGCGTATTCCCTCTATTCAGTTGCCTCTGTTGGGCGTGCGACATCGGATCGTGTGCCCATTGATGTCCGGTTTGAATATGATTTCGCTCGTAATTGGGACTCAAACTTGGCCAACGGCTTTGTGAATGATCCGACCTACGTGACTCAGATGGGCGCGGCGCGTTCGCAGGGTGCGATGTTATGGGTTGATTATAATATCAATCAACGGCTTATGCTAATTTACAAGTTTGACTGGCTAAGGCCCGACATGGATTTTTCGGATATATACGAGCGCAATGGTTTTGGGTTTCGCTGGTTCATTGGGCCTGGTGTAAACATTCAAGTTCGGACGGAATTTGCGCGAGCGACAAATGCCTCCGAGGTGAACAGTATTGGTGAAGGTGGTCAAGATGCAACGTTTGCAATTTTACAAATCGAAATCTAAAGTTTTTTTGGCTGGTATCGCACTTGCCATGTTTTGCGTGATGAGTGTGGCGTCTTTCGCCCTGGCTGAAGTTGGTGACCCCGCTGCGGGCAAAGTAAGAGCCGCGGTCTGCACGGCCTGCCATGGTCCTGACGGTATTAGCGTCAACGACAACTGGCCGAATTTGGCAGGTCAAAAAGAGAACTACATTATCGAGCAGCTGGAGAGCTTTCAAAAGGGCACGCGGACCAATCCGCTTATGAGTGGAGTGGCAAAAATGCTCACGCAAAAAGACATTCATGACGTTGCCGCCTATTTTTCGCACTTGAAACCGTGCAATTAAAACGGGTTGATCAGGCCCTTGTTGATTTGGGGCTTGCGCCGTCAAAAACAAAAGCACAAGAACTCATCGATGGTGAGGCCGTTGAGCTGCGCGAGCGCGGTGGGCAGTGGCGGCTCGTGAAAAAGCCGGCGACATCATTTAACATGGAGATACATGAGCTCCGTCTTTGCGACAATGTTGATGTTCTTCGCTATGTTTCACGTGGCGGATTGAAACTCGAAGGCGCGCTTCAAGACTTGAACTTGGACGTCAAGGATCTCCAAGTGCTCGACGTGGGTGCGTCGACGGGGGGCTTTACGGACTGTCTTCTTCAACATGGTGTCGCTCATGTAACGGCCATTGATGTGAGCTCTGGCGAATTGGCCCCAAAACTTCTTGGCGATACCCGGGTCCAGTTCATAGGCAATCTCAACGTTCGGAATTTGCACAAGGACCGCCGCATTACGAAAAAATTCGATTTGGTCGTGGTGGATGTGTCATTTATCTCGCTTACAAAAGTTTTGCCGGAGGTATTTGGAGTCTTAAAGCCAGTAGGATCGATGCTGGCGCTAGTTAAGCCACAGTTCGAAGTGGGGCGTGAGCATCTGGATAGGCGTGGGATTGTGAAGCGCCCGGCCGAAGTTGATCGTGCAATTGAACGTATCATTCTGCTTGCCACCGAAGCTGGATTTTTACTCCGCGATGTGCTCAAGTCGAAGATTAAAGGCAAAGACGGCAATCAGGAGTATTTTTTGTATGCGCAAAAAACCTAGCTTGCGCTGGGCCCCGGGATGGTGCCTTTTGGCAACTGCGGGACTTCTTGTCAGTTGTGCTGGGGTGACCCCCAAAAACAAATTGAATTCACCGACTGAAAGCTACAGCGAGCCATTTGAAAATGGTGGCAAGGGCACACTTCACCAGTTCGGCGCGCCGGCTAATATTGCCAAGGCCGACAAGCGTGTTGCGTTGATACTCGGACCCGGAGGATATAAAGCCTTTGCGCATGTGGGAGTGATCAAAGAGCTTTTAAAATCTGAAATACCTATCAACGCCGTCGTGGGAATCGAGTGGGGCGCCCTTGTCGGCGCCATCTATGCACAACATGGGCAAATCCACGAAGCGGAATGGAAACTTTATAAACTAGAACAGTTGGATTTGAATTCCACGGGCTTTTTTTCGCGAAAACGGCAAGCCCAACCGGCCAGCGTAATGACTGATTTTTTAAATCAAAATTTGGACAATGAAGACATCTCGAAAACCAGTATACCGTTTACGTGCCCGGTGCTCAGTCTCCAAAAGGGGACGGCTGATTTGCCGACGTCGGGGGGGCTCTCGCAAGTTGTACAGAGTTGCTTGTCACTGCCGCCGATTTTCAAGCCGACGGGAGATTTGATGGCTGACCCGCTCAGCATCCCCGATATCGTGAGTCGCCTGCGAGGTGAGGGTTATAATGTCATCATACTGGTGAACGTGCTCGACGACGGCAATTTATTTAAAAATTCGCGCACCAGAGTGAATGAATCAACGGTTCTACTTTGGGATGAGATTCGCCGCCAAATTTGGCAGGCGCGTTCGCTTGTCACTGACGAAATCGACGTGAACACGCAAGGGATGAGCATGGACGATTTTAGTTCGCGAAGAGTTCTCGTTACGGCTGGAGAGGCGGCGGGAGATAGGGCGGCCCAGCAACTTTTAGCCAAATACGGTTTTTAGAGGAGAAATTATGCGTGTGCCACAAATTTCAATGTCTGTTTTTGAAGAGCGAAGAAAAAAATTGTCGAATCAGCTCAGGGATTCGGCGCTTATACTTGTTGCAAACCCCGAGCATATACGAAACGGCGACGTCGCATACGCATATCGGCAAGACACAAACTTTTTTTACTTAACTGGATTTGAAGAGCCAAACGCGATTTTTGTTTATCGCCCTGGCAAAAATCCCGAAACGGCGCTTTTTGTCATGCCGAAGAATCCGGACCAAGAGACGTGGACGGGCTTTCGTTATGGTATAGATGGCGCAAAAAAGCATTTTCACGTCGATGCGGCCTTTTCGATCGAATCGATTCGTGCCGAACTCCCCAGGCTATTGGCCGATGTTGAGCAGATCCACCATACGCTTTTTGTCGACCAAGGTTTTGACCAAATGTTATTAGAGATCGTGAAGAATCTCGCTTCGTCGCGTTCGCGGTCCAATCGTGGCCATCTGACGATTTCGGATCCGCGATCGATGATCGGTGAACTGCGAATTCGTAAATCACCCGCCGAGATAGATTGGCATCGCCGTGCCTGCGAGGCGTCCGCCGAGGCACACGTTGAGGTGATGAGGGCCGTGCGGCCCGGTATCAGCGAACGCGCACTCCATGGGGTTTTTCTTCGCGCCATTATGGAGCGAGGTTGCGCCCGCGAGGGTTACGGCGCCATTGTGGCGAGCGGCGAGAACGCAACGACACTTCACTATACTTTTAATGATCAAATTTGTCGTGATGGTGATCTTCTTCTTCTCGATGCCGGCGGCGAATTTAATTATTTTTCTGGCGATATCACGCGCGTATTCCCCGTTAATGGGCGGTTTAATGAAGCGCAAAAGCGCATTTATCAAAAAGTCTTAACCGTGCAAAAAGACTTGGTGGCAATGGTCAAGCCGGGCATTGCCCGCGAATCTTTGCAAAAAGAAACGATCTCACGTTTGACCGACGTCATGATCGACGAAAAGCTACTCAGGGGACGCAAAGAGGATTTGATAGAGAAAAAGGAATATTTAAAATTTTATATGCATGGAGTTTCGCACTGGCTTGGTATGGACGTTCACGATGCGGGTACAACTTCTGTCAATGGCGAGCCAAGGCTTGTCGAGCCGGGATTTGTGCTAACGGTCGAGCCGGGCCTCTATGTGCCGGCCGATATTCCAGGCATACCGGACGAGCTTCGCGGCATCGGCATTCGTATTGAAGACGATATTCTTGTGACGGATTCGGGTAATGAAAATCTCACCATCCGCAGCCCGAAAGAAATAGCCGACATCGAAGCGGTGATGGCGAAGCGGTAAGCGCGATCGTTCTAAGGTCGATATGAGTGAAAAAACCAGCCGCGGGATTTCGCAACAGCCAGTAAGGCTTCTTCAGATTCGCGATTAAAATGCCCAACAGGAGCCCCAAGGTTGGCAATGCGAATGCGAGTCGCGCTATCAAGGAGTGCCAAATCCCCCATTGTATTGCCGGCGGCAATAAACGGCCGCCTTCGGCCGGTCGCTTCGAGTAGACCGGAGACTTTTCCTTCACGCCAAGTGATCGGTCCATCGGGTTCATCCGTGATTACTCCCGCATGAACTTTCGTGCGAATACCGATTACGTTTTCGGGTGGGATGCCAAGAGCTTCAGCGGCCGGTTCGACAGCCCAACGAACCGAAGCTGTCACGCAGTAAACGTCGACGCCGCGAACTTTCAAGTAGGCGATGAGATCTTTCATGACCGGGAAAAATGGCGGAGGTTGTAAACTAGAAAACGCTTCGTGCGCCCAAGCGCGTGCCGTATCAAGCGGCGTGCCGCTCATGATTTGCGCAAGCCATATGAGCGCGCCCGGAGTTTCACGTACGTACCACTCGCGGTAGTGGTCCCACGCGTCGGCACGTAAATTTGGTAGAAGCTTTCGCGCGATTTTGTATTGAAAAAAATGTTCGCCAACGTCGGTGTCCCACAGCGTGCCGTCGGCGTCGAAAGCCGCCACGCGGTCAACTCCCGCAGCAAGGGCCTGATCAATTTGCTTTCGAATCTTTGCGATCTTTTCTTGCGGGAAGGGTCTCATGCACGCTACATTAGCCTTTGCTCAACACACCAAGCAAGCTCTATGGATATTCGTGTTCTTCAGCCTAGCGACAAAGACCTCATTTTGAATTATGAGATGGGTCGGCTTGCGCGACTGGAGCCCGATGAAAATGAGCGAAAGTTTAAATCGTGGCACGCCAGTTGGCGAAGCGAGTCGCTTGATTATTATCTCCCGCTCGGGTGGAGTTTTGGAGCATTTCTCGGCGAAGTATTTACGGGCTATTTTCTCGCGCAGACACAACTTTTTACGCGGACTTTGGCGCAAACGCTATGGGTTGAACATATTGCCGGCAATGATGAGGCGGTGATCACCGAACTTGTCGATGTCGCCCGAAAGTTAGGTCGCGAAAAGCATTTTCAACGTGTTTTGTTTATGTCGGATGAACGAGCATGACCCCCACGCTTTCGGCAAAAATTCGCCCGCAGTACCTGAAGCGCCTACGTGAAGAGACCTTCGATATCGTTATTATCGGTGGCGGCATCAATGGCGCGGGAGTTGCGCGCGATGCTGTCAGCCGGGGCATGAAAGTCGCTCTCGTTGATGCTGGGGACTTTGCCGGCGGCACAAGCTCCCGATCAAGTAAACTCATTCATGGCGGCATTCGCTATCTCGAAAATCTTGAATTTCACTTGGTGTTTGAGGCTTTGCAAGAGCGGCGACGACTTTTTGAAATCGCACCCCATCTTGTTCATCCGTTGCGCTTTGTGTTGCCGGTGTATAAGCATTCGCGAGTCGGGATGTTTAAACTCGGCCTTGGCATGATGCTCTACGATCTGCTTGCCACATTTGAAATGCCGGAACTGCACGAGCGATTAAGTAAATTGAAGTTGCTTCAGCGTGTGCCGGTTTTAAATAGCGACGCGCTTTGTGGCGGGTATGCTTACTCCGACGCCTATATGGATGATGATCGACTTGTTATTGAGACGCTTCGGTCGGCCGTTGCGGGCTTCGGCGCGCAGTACCCGGGGGCGGTCGCGGTATCTTACGTCAGAGCGATTGGCGCAAAATTCACCGATGACCAACTTGACAGTGGCCGGGTTTCGGAGATTGTCGTACGTGACGAAGAAACGGGCGATGAGTTTGTAATTCGAGCGCGCCACTTCATCAGCACCGTTGGTCCGTGGACGGATATTGTCGCCGCGCAGATGCTCAAAGATTGGCGCCCGATTTTGCGTCCGTCAAAAGGGGTGCATCTCACGTTTTTGCGAAGTCGTCTGCCCATTCACGACGCGGTCGTGATGATTTCAGATGACGAAAAACGAATTGTATTTGCAATCCCCAGACATGAAATGGTGATCGTGGGCACGACTGACACTGATTTTTCAGGTGACCCAGCAAGTGTTCACACAACTCGCGAGGAAGTCGACTATCTGCTCCATGTAGCCAATCGTTATTTTTCAGGCGCAAATTTGACCGAAGCGGACATTGTCGCGAGCTACTCCGGTGTACGGCCACTCGTGCACGATGATGCGGCAACAGAAGGTAAGACAAGTCGTGAGCACGTGATCATCGAAGATTCACGAAACATAACATTTGTGGCCGGCGGCAAATACACAACTTATCGAAAAGTCGCCGAAGACGCCGTCAAATCAGCGCTCAATCAATTCCCGCTTGAAGATCGGGTCCGTTTCGGGCGCAACCAAACCCTAAAGCCGCTCAATGAATTGGCAAGCCCGATCGCGCTTGAGCAGGCGATAGACGCCGCTGACAGGTGGGCGAAAGAATTCGGAATTCATGTTAGCCTTGTTCGCTTTCTGGTGGAGCGACATGGAAAAGAGGCGCGCGATATTCTTGAAAAATATTTATCGAGAGCACAGGGGGTGCATAAAATCTGGCAACTCGAAGCGCTTCATGCCATTCACGCCACGATGTGTTTTCATTTGCGTGATTTTTATCTCAGGCGTTCGCCGTTATTTTTGGCACGAGAAGATCACGGATTTTTACTTTTGAACGAAATTGCGCAGCTTTTTCAGAGCGAGCTCGGTTGGAGCAATCAACAGAGGCTGCAAGAGGCTGAAGCGGTGCGACAACATCTCCAGTATGAAATGGGCTGGCGAGGCGCCCAACCGGCGAATGGTTGAAGCGTAGCCGCGTCGTCTGAGTTCGGCGAGTGAACGAAGCGGTCGAGCGCGAACGTATCCTTGCACGGCAAGGCTGCTAAGCGCCGTCAGCAGGCTCGTTACATCGGTAAAACTTTGATTGCTAAACCTTCGAATAGATTCAGAAAAAAGAATGAGCTCAAGATCAGCCTGGGGTTCTGTTGTGCTGGATGTGGGCAGTAAAACCGCGCGGCCATTCTCCAGAGTGAGCAAGCAAGAAAGGCGATCATCCAGTCTAACGGCGAGTGTATGAGGTGACGGCAGTGCGGCCAAAAATTCCGAGAATGCCGGACTTTTATCAACCGCCGTGCACATTGTTTGAAAAATGGAGTTTTTATTCATGTCGCTCATGCTTGTGCAGTGTGATGATCTGAAACAAAAGAGTCAACCATGCTGCTGAAAAAGTCCGACTTTCGACGTTGCTTTGTCGTTCGCACTCCTCGCGCCTCGCATCGCGGTCTTTTTCAACGGCCTGGCAATGATCGGTTGACTCCATTTTCGCGGTGAAACTAAAATTAAAAAATGGGTTTACTTCAACAAGTCACAGAATACTTTTCGAATGATATTGCAATTGATCTCGGCACGGCGAACACGCTCGTTTATGCCAAACGGCGCGGGATCATTCTTAACGAACCGTCCGTTGTGGCCGTGCAAAAAAATTATCGCGGGATGCAAAACCGCGTACTGGCCGTCGGCAAAGAGGCAAAAGACATGCTTGGCCGCACGCCGGGCAGCATTGTCGCGATTCGTCCGATCAAAGACGGCGTCATCGCTGATTTCGAAGTCACAAGCAAAATGCTTCACTACTTTATAAAAAAATCGATGGGTCAGGGTGGCAGCCGAATTTCTGTGCGCCCAAGAATTATTATTTGCGTTCCTTTCGGCATCACTCAGGTCGAAAAGCGAGCTGTGAAAGAGTCGGCGCATGCGGCGGGCGCGCGCGAAGTGTATTTGATTGAAG
>DAIDJH010000043.1 GCA_027451425.1 Bdellovibrionales bacterium
ATAATTCCTCGCCCCATTCGTGAATAAAAGAATCATGCAGGTTTGTTAGGGCGCGTGCGCGCGCCTCGCCTTCGATGATTTCCGCCGCGAGCAAAAACATCGACGCATTTGTGTTGATTTCAATCAGAGAAAGTAAATCGGTTTTGAAATCGTAGTGAAAGTCAAAAGATGTCAAAACCGATGAGTCGGGTGCGGCCGTATCGAAAACTTCGATTTGCCGGGGCGAGGTCAGTCGATTGCGAAGCTCCCGCAGCCACTGTGGCGAGTGGGCAAATTCGTGAATTTGTTCAATCGCCATCCGCGCTCGATCAAGAATCGAACGTGGCAAATTGATTCGCGTCTGCGCGACCATGTTCTCTAATTGGCCGCACAGATCACTGACCGCGCTAACGGCGGGGTATTTGCGAATTATTTCACTTGAACGTGTTTTTGACCGGGCTTCCAACCAGCACCGCACAGTTCGCCCGATTTGAGCGCTTGAACCACGCGCAAGATTTCGTTTGCGTCGCGGCCGACATCGAGATTGTGGATGCCCATATATTGAATCACGCCTTCAGGGTCAATGATGAACGTGCCACGAGTGGCAACGCCCTTGTCTTGCAGCAAGACGCCGTAGTCACGAGAGATTTGTTTTGTCACATCGCCAATCAGCGGATAACCGAGATTGCCAAGATCGTCTTTGACCCAACGTTTATGAGAGTGAACGGAGTCGACACTGCATCCGAGAACTTCCGCGCCCGCTTCTTTAAATGACTTCAGGTGATCGCGGAATTGCGTAATTTCTGTCGGGCAAACGAAAGTGAAATCAAGCGGATAAAAAAACAGAACAACATATTTGCCGCGATAGCTAGAAAGGCTCACTTCTTTAAAATCGCCGCCATCGACAACTGCCTGCGCATTAAATTGCGGCGCGGGTTGACCAATCATAGGCATAAATACTCCTCTTTAGATTTTGTTTTTTAGATACCTTGTCAGTTCTATTTTTATCTGCCACAAAAATGGCGAGGCAGCAACAAACGAGAAATTCACGATGCGAATCATTACATGGAATGTGAACGGTGTGCGCGCCATAGCAAAAAAGGGATTCTTGGACGTTCTTTCAAAGATGAATCCAGACTTACTGTGTGTCCAAGAGACTAAAGCGCACCCAGATCAAGTTGAGCACGAACTCATCAGTCCCCCCGGCTGGCAGAGCGTTTGGTCGAATAGTTACCGACCGGGTTATTCAGGCACGCTCACATATTTCAAAATTCCGCCACAATCAATCGAGCACGGGATTGGCATCAAGAAATTTGATTGCGAGGGCCGCTTTGTTATCACGGAGCATAAAGGTTTTTGGCTCTACAATGTTTATTTTCCGAATGGCGGCTCCGGTGATGAGCGTCATCGCTTCAAACAAGAATTTCTTGCGAGATTCAAAGAGCATCTGGAGGAACAGTTGCGGGCGGGTCATCAAATTATTTTAGTTGGGGACTAAAACGTCGCTCCGCGGGAGATAGATGTGTACGACCCCGTCAAACTTGCCAACGAATCTGGTTTTTTACCGGAAGAGCGCAAGTGGTTCGAGCAATTTTTAAAAATTGGTTTTGTCGATTTATTTCGGCATTTTCATCCCGAAGAAAAATTTCGGTACACGTGGTGGAATTATCTCGACCAAGGTCGCGCGGGTAATCGTGGTTGGCGTATCGATCATATTTGCGTAAGTCGAGGGCTCATCGAGCGGGTGAAAGGGTGTGAGATATTGGACGATATCAAGGGCTCAGACCATTGCCCGGTGATCTGCGAGCTAGATCTTTGAAATTTCTCGTATAACAATAGACCGTGATGAAATTTGTCTTGTTAGCAGCGGTATTTTATAACTCGGTGGTTGCGTGCGCGCTCTGTGTAACGAAAAACACGGCGGTATTGCGAGCGGGCCCCGGTTACAAGTTTCCCGTGACGTGGCGAGCGGGGAGATTCACTCCTTTGTTGGAATTGTCCTCGTCGGGTGCATGGTACAAAGTGCAAGATATGGACGGCATTACGCAGTGGGTTCGGCGAAGGGATGTTACGCATAACATAGAGTGCGTTTCGGTACGTGTGACATCGGCTGTGCTGCGAACCGGACCAAATTCAACTGCACAACTAGCAGATATTCGTGAAGTCGATAGATACACGCCATTTGAACGCCTTGATGAGAGCGGAAACTGGTACAAAGTACAGGCGAGTTGGGGCGATACATATTGGATTCGTGAAGATGCCGTTTGGCGGCCGCTCAAAATAGCCCGAGTTAGTTTTTAGCTTGTCTATTGTTAAACAATTCAATTGTTGAGATGTTTCAAATTGTTACAATTATAATGGATTTATATAACAATTACTCGATTTAAGGGTTTTTAAGATTTTATGCTTGCTTTACAATATGCGTTGTGTGTAAATAGTTCAGTTCCAAATTGGAACTATTACAAGGCTGGTAAAAGCCAGGCCATCAGCGACAGGGGGGTAGCGAAATGGGACTTTCAAAAACTCTACTTGAGAAATGCAAACGCGCGCTCATTGAGGCAAAGACAGACATACTCAATCGCGTTCGCAATGTCCGTGAAGATCTGCATTCGTCAGAAGACGGCAAGGCCGGTGACGAGGGCGATCAAACGGTACGAGCCTTGGCAGAAAGCGAAGCTTTGTCGAACAACGAACGGCTTCGTGGGCAGTTAGCTGAAATCGAAATGGCATTGGCCCGCATTGAAAACGGTACTTACGGTATTTGCGAAGAAACGGAAGAACTAATCGAACCAGACCGGCTGCTGGCGATCCCTTGGACAAGGCTTAGTATTGAGGGTGCCGAGATTCGCGAATCTGTAATGAAGCGGTACGCAAGATAACCTTTGTTCGCGGAACAAAGGTCTAGTTGGGGCGCCTATTTGTAACGGCGGCCCAGCTGCACAGCTGAAATAAAATTCGCGCTCCGACATTGCCATCCCACTCATCACCATCAGGGGCCGGGGCGACTTCGTTTAAATCAAAACCAACAATTTGTCTTCCTGATCGAGCTACGGTTTCAAGCAAAAATGAGGCCTGGTCAAAGCTTAAGCCGCCGGGCACGGGTGTGCCAGTGTGCGGGCATAAGTCTGGCGAGAGTCCGTCAATATCAAATGAAATGTACACGTGCTGAGGAAGTTTGCTGGTGATTTGCTCACATAGTGCAAGCCAGGTTTTGCCTGAAAATAAATTACGTTTTACGTCGACGTCGAAGTGTGTGTGAACCCGAGAGCGATTTTCATTAATAAAATCCATCTCTTCTTGGCAAAAGTCGCGAATTCCAACTTGAACAAGCGTCTTTGGTGGAGTCTTGAACGCGCAGACGTTTCTCATAATCGAAGCATGAGAAAATTGAAAGCCCTGGTAGGATTGTCGTAAATCGGCGTGTGCGTCGATGTGTAAAATTCCCACCCCATCGTGGCCGTACTTTTCACAAACGGCGCGAATGGCCCCCAGAGGAGTAGAATGATCGCCGCCCACAACACCCGGAATTTTATTTTCCGCTAGAATCGAAGCTGTGCGTTTGTAGACTAGGTCAACCATTTCAGCGCAGCCAGTATTGACGGTTTCTAAATTGCTCATTGCTTCGTGCGATGAGATGCGGCCCTCGTCGCTCCACTCCGCAATCACTTGCTCAGCAAGGGGTTTTAGGCGATCGTTCTGCTTACGAAGTTTGTCGGTGAGTGAATCGGCGGCCCAGAAAAACCCGGCGGTGTAGGCGTCCCCGTAGCGTGAATCGAAGAGGTCAATTTGTGGGCTTGCGGCCAAAATCGCTTCGGGTCCGCGGCTTGTGCCACTGCCATACGAAGTTGTCACCTCCCACGGTACGGGGATAAGCGTGACCAGTGAAGTATCAGAACTGATTGTTAAGCCAAAGATTCCGTCCAATTTTCGTTGATTCGCCATGAGGACAGGTTTTAATAGAGAGTTATTAAAAGTTCAACAAGGCAAAGGCGCTCATGCCGAGCGTGACGTTGGGGGGAGTGCGTGATGAGAATTCGCTTCTTGATTTTATCGCTACTGTTCATTTTTGGTGCCGTAGGCAGTGCTCACCAACTTCGGCTCAAAGAGCCGATAATTGGTAATCCGAACGCTCCTGTGGGGGGCACCTTCACAACGACTATTGACGCCGAACCGCAGTCACTTAACCCGTTGCGTACGGCGGATGGCTATGGTCAAGCCATCGAGAGCTATTGCTTTGACTCACTTTTACAGCACAACATTGAAACCTATGATTACGAACCAAGCCTTGCTGAAAAATGGGATGTGTCGAAGGACGGTAAGTTCTACACATTTTATTTGCGCAAAAACGCAAAATTTCACAACGGCGAGCCGGTTACTGCGGCCGATGTGAAATTTAGCTTTGACGCGTTCAACAATCCAAAACTCGCCGATGCCGCTGAGAAAGTGTATTTTGAAAATATCGATCACGTCGATGTTCTTGGCCCGTACAAAGTTCGGTTTGTAGTTAAGAAAAAGTATTTTTTAAATCTCGATACGATTTCGGGCATGTCGATTTTACCTAAATCCGCATACGGCGATCCCAACAAGCACATGGTGCATGAAATGATTGGCTCTGGCCCGTATAAACTCGCAAGGTTTGATCAAGGTAAAGAAATCGTGCTTGTGCGCAATAGCGACTGGTGGGGATTTAACACTCCCGAAAATAAAGGGTCTTACAAGTTCAAGAAAATCATTTTTAAAATCATTATGGATAGCACCGCCAAACTAGAGGCGTTCAAGCGTGGCGATCTCGACTATTTGGCCCTTACTCCGGAGCAGTTTGAAAAGAAAACTAATGGGTCGCCGTGGGGGCAGACAATCTTTAAGAGACAAGTCGAAAACTCAATACCGCAGTCTCAAGGGTTTATTGGGTTTAATCTCAGCAATCCCTTGTTCAAAGACGTTCGGGTTCGTAAGGCGCTTTCGCTATTGTTCAACCGACCGTTTCTTATTCAAAAATTTTTCTATAACAAATACGAAGTGGCACACGGGCCGTGGTATAGCAAAGAACCGGATGCAGACCCTAAATCAAAACCATTTTCATTTAATCCTAAAAAGGCGCGTGAACTGCTACAAGAAGCGGGCTGGGCGGATACCAATCATGACGGCGTTCTTGATAAGATTATCAATGGTCACCGCGTTGATTTTCGTTTTTCGATCATCAATGGCGGGGGGCCGTGGACGCGCTGGCTGACGATTTATCAACAGGATTTGAAAAAAGCGGGGATTGAACTTTCCATAAAAGTAGTGGATTGGAATTCGCTCGAGACGGCAATCGATAGCGGTAAATTTGAAGCCGTGGCGATGGCATGGGGGGGCGTTGTCTATAATGACCCCAAACAAATTTGGTCGTCGAGTTCTCATACAAAGAGTGGTTCAAATTTTATTGGCTATTCGAACCCTGAGGTGGATAAGTTAATCGATCAGGCGCGGACGGAGCTGAACACCCGAAGACGCTTGCCAATGATGCACAAAATTTATTCGCTGATTCGGAACGATTATCCGTATATCTTTTTGTGGAGTTCCAAATACAGTCTTTATGCCTATGACAAGCGTATGCAAATGATGAAGCCGACCTACAAATACGATGTCGGTACGAGCACCTGGTGGGCAAAATCGCAATGATCGCGTAAAGGGCTGCATAAATGTGGAAGTATATTGTTCGTAGATTGTTTGCGATGATTCCAACCCTTTTTGGAATTTGTCTATTATCGTTTGTGATCATCAATATGGCACCGGGTGGACCTATCGAACAACGGATTGAACAGTTGCGGTTTGCCGGTGCGGCCGGCGGCGGGATGGGTCGTGGTGGGAGCGAATCACTGGCTAATAGTCAGTCTGGCGTTTCACAAGATGTGATTGATGCGCTCAAAAAACAGTACGGGTTTGATAAGCCGCTCATGGTTCGATTTGGGATTTGGCTGAAAAACGTCGTGACGCTCAATTTCGGCAATAGTTTTACTTACGACGAGCCGGTCACGGAATTAATTGCCAGTAAATTTCCAGTGTCGCTTCAGTTTGGGATTGCCTCGCTAATTTTGACCTACCTCGTATGCATCCCTTTAGGAGTCATGAAGGCCGTGCGCGATGGTACGCCGTTTGATTCGATAAGCAGCTTTATCTTATTTGTTCTTTATTCTGTGCCGCCGCTGATGCTCGGCGTTCTTCTTATGGTCTATTTTGCGGGAGGTTCATATTTTCATTGGTTCCCCGCCATAGGCATTTCATCTGATAACTACGACGCGCTTACATTTTGGGCGAAAGTGTGGGATCGCATTCATCATTTTATTTTGCCGCTCGTTTGTTACATGGTGAACAGTTTTACGGCACTGACTTTTTTAATGAAAAACTCGCTTCTTGACGAAATTAAACTTGAATATATAAGGACCGCGCGCGCGAAGGGTTTGAGCGAAAAGATTGTCGTATATAAACATGCTTTGCGAAATGCGCTGATCCCGATCGTTACCGGCATGGGGGGCTTTTTGGGTGTGTTCCTGGCTGGCTCCATCATTATTGAACAAATTTTTTCACTCGATGGTATTGGTCTGCTCGGTTACAACTCAGCTCTTAGCCGCGATTACAATGTGTTGATGGCTTTGATATTTCTTTCTTGTCTGGTGGAGTTATTCGGGCGACTGGTCAGCGATCTGCTTTATGTTGTCATCGATCCGCGGATTCATTTTGATGAAAGAAACGATGGATAACAATGGTGGTGCGTGTTGATTGAACGTTGGGTTCACGATCCGCTAACTTTGAAGCGCATTAAGCGTTTCAAAAAAATGCGCCGCGCGGTTGTGGCGACGTGGCTATTCGTATTCATGCTCGTTTTAAGTTTGACCGCGGAGCTGTGGGCAAACTCCAAACCAATTGTCATGAAGTATCACGGGCATGTTTATTGGCCGGCACTTAAGTCTTATTACCCGACAGAGTTTGGCCAAGCCGATTCGCTTGTGACCGATTATCGGCAAATTCAACTGAGCGCCAAGGACTGGGCAATCTGGCCGCTGATTCACTGGGATCCGTACGAGAGTAACATGAGCGTTGAAAACTACCCATCCCCCCCAACAAAATCAAATTGGTTTGGAACCGACTCGACCGGCCGGGATGTGCTGGCGCGTTTAATTTATGGTTTTCGCTACAGTATTGTTTATGCGCTTCTCGTGTGGATTGCGACTTACATTCTCGGCACTACAGCGGGTGCGCTCATGGGTTATTGGGGCGGGGCTGTGGATTTGGTCGGTCAAAGAGTTGTCGAAGTTTTCGATTCGATGCCGACGATGCTGCTTTTGATTACGTTGATTTCAATTTTCAGCGCGACACTGCCCCTTTTGATTGTATTTACAACTATTTTTGGTTGGATGACGATTTCACTCTATATGAGGGCTGAGTTTTTACGTCTGCGCGGCCGTGAATTTGTCGAAAGTGCCCGAGCGCTTGGGGCATCGCGCGGGCGAGTGATATTTAAACACATTCTGCCAAACGCGCTGAGCCCGATTGTCACATTCAGTTCATTTACCATTGCGGGTGCGATTTCATCTCTTGCCGCGCTCGATTATTTAGGCTTTGGTTTGCCGCCACCGACCCCAAGTTGGGGCGAGCTCCTCAATGAAGCTCAGAAAAACTTCACCATAGCATGGTGGCTTGCCGTATTCCCGGCACTGGCTCTGTTTTTTGCATTGGTCGTGCTCAATTTGATCGGCGAAGGCGTTCGAGAAGCTTTCGATCCGCGCAAGGCCTAGAACTAATCTTCTAAATACGTATATCCGGCGAGACCTTCTTCATAATGCTTCATGAGAAGTCGAGCATCAGTGTGGCTGAGTGAGCCTGAAAGAATCGACTGTTCAGTGGATTTGCGTACGAGTTCAACAAGCTCAGAGCGGTTGAAATCGAGATAGCTCAAAACTTCAGTCACCGTGTCGCCGTAGAGCACGTGATCGACCACGTATGTACCATTTTCGGTGATCGTTATATGAACTGTATCGGTATCGCCAAAAAGGTTGTGAAGATCGCCCAAAATTTCTTGGTATGCGCCGGTTAGAAAAGCCCCTAAATAATAAGGCTGGCCGGGAACGAGTTCATGCACTTCAATGAAACCCTGCTCGGCTCCGCCATCCGTGTCGATGAACCGCTCGAGTTTGCCGTCGGAATCGCAAGTGAGATCCGCAAGCGTTGCGCGCCGCTCGGGTCGTTCGTTTAAGCGGTGAACCGGCATAACTGGAAACACCTGATGAACAGCCCAAGAGTCGGGGAGCGATTGAAAAACGGAGAAGTTGCAAAAATAGGTGTCGGAGAGTTCTTTTTGCAAATTCCAATAAATATCTTCGGCGTCAGCGCCGGCGTCTTTTGCAATTCTGGTCATTTTCGTCGAAATCGCCCAATACAAATCTTCAGCCTTTGCCCGTTGTTCGAGGCTCAACCCGCCGAATGAAAACAGCTGAAGAGTGTCGCTCTTTTTTTCAATAAGATCGTTATAAAACTCGTTGATGTTTTTGTGGGTCACGTTTTCGTAAATATAGTGAAGGTCTTTAACGAGAAGGGAGTCCTTTTTGTCGATCACGAATGGCAGCGAGTGCTTTTGCACTTCATTCATCCCGAGGACGTCGAATATCAAAAGGGAGCTATGAGCGACCAGCGCGCGGCCAGATTCAGAAATAATGTTGGGGTGCGGGACGTTTCGCTCGTCGCAAATCGCTTGTAAGATCGATACGACGTCGTTCGCATACTCTTGTTCACTGTAGTTTGTCGAGCTGTCCGTCTTACCGGTGCCGTCGTAGTCGACCCCGAGACCGCCACCGACGTCGATATATTTTGGGGTCGCGCCCAACGTGAACAGTTCGGTGAAAAATCGAGCCGCTTCTTTTATGGAGCCTTTGATCGCCTGAATCGACGGCACTTGCGAACCGATATGAAAGTGCAAAAGCTCGAGGCAATCGATCATGTTTTCGCTTTTTAAAACATCAATGGCGCGCACAATTTCGGATGGGCTAAGTCCAAATTTCGATCGCGCACCTGAGGATTCCACCCATTTGCCGGAGCCTTGGGTGTTGAGCTTGGCGCGAAACCCAATTTTTGGCCGGATATTTAATTTTTTTGACGATGCGATGATAATTGGCAATTCGGCAACCCGATCAACCACGATGAATGTGCTGCGGCCTAATTTTTGCGATAACAGAGCTGTTTCGATATATTCAACGTCTTTAAAGCCGTTGCAAATGATGTGCGCGTTGGGTGTATCCATAAAAGCCAGCGCGATCAATAATTCAGGTTTACTTCCGCATTCCAGGCCAAGGCGTGTTTCTTTACCAAAATCGACAATTTCTTCGAGCAGGTGGCGCTGTTGGTTCACCTTGATCGGATAAACTCCCGTGTAGTTCCCTTGAAAGCCGTTTTCACGGATAGCGTTTTGAAAGCATTGAGCGATGAGCCCGACGCGGGTTTGTACAATGTTCGGAATGCGTATCAGTATTGGAGGAGCCGCACCGCCGCCCGCAGCCGCGCCGCCTGGCCGTGGTCGAACAGCGGCAGCGGTATCTGAAACACCGGCCCGGTCACGGTG
>DAIDJH010000044.1 GCA_027451425.1 Bdellovibrionales bacterium
AAGCAACTAAACCCACGAGCCAAGCGGGACATCGCTACTGGCTTATGAAATCCGAACCAAATGTGTTTTCGTTTGAGGATTTAAAATCGCGACGACGGACACGCTGGGACGGAGTGCGCAACTACATGGCGCGAAATTATATGGTACACGACATGAAGACCGACGATTTCGTATTGTTTTACCATTCCAACACCCTTCCTTCAGGAGTGGCCGGCATCGCGCGCGTTTCAGCCCCGGCGATTCCCGATGAAACAGCGTTTGACCCGAAGTCCGAGTACTACGATGCACGCTCGACACGTGCAAATCCACGATGGTATTGTGTTGAAGTAAAATATGAAGAAAGTCTGCCAAGACTAATATCTCTCAATGAAATTAAAAAAGAGCCGAGATTAAGAAATATGGTCTTACTCCACAACAGTCGCCTATCTGTTCAACCTGTTGCCGAAGTTGAATTTCAAGTGATTCTCAAAATGGCCACGCGGGGTTTGCCGTCAGCTCGCAAGTCACGAGGCAAAACGTGAAACGCATCGGCATCTTAGGTGGCGGTCAACTGGCCCGCATGATGGTGATCGAAGGCTTCAAAATGGGGCTCGAGATGCACGTCTTGTCTTCTCGTGCCGACGACCCCGCCGCACAAGTCACGCGATTTTGGCACGAAGGTGACCCCAATAGCGAGCCGGAACTGGCTCAATTTTTGTCTCGCGTCGACGTCGCCACGGTTGAAAGTGAATTCCTCGATGAACGCGTGCTCGCGCCAGCCATACAAACGAGTCGTGTTGCAGTTGTACCTTCGCCGAAACTACTTGGGTTACTATCCGATCGCAAAACTCAGAAAGAATGGCTGAAGCAACACAAGATTCCCACTTCGCCTTTTGTCGCGCTTCACACTGCCACCGATGCGCGAAATTTTTTTCGCGAACACGCGCATTCGCCAGGTCGCAAAAATACGGGCGGGGTTGTATTTAAAAAACGCCGGCACGGCTACGACGGTTACGGCACATTTATTATCCAAAACGGCCGAGAACTGGAAGAATGGCTCAATAAATTCGGCGACTCCATTCACGAATTCATATGTGAAGCTTTTATCCCCTTTCGCCGCGAACTCGCACTGCAATTCGCGCGAAATACTGACGGAGAAATATTATGTTACCCTCTGGTGGAGTGGCATGCGCAAAACTCGCGTTGTTTATGGGTCAAGGGGCCAGTCGGCGCCATCCCATACGGCAAAAAGTCGCCGTCTGACCATCCACAGACTGCAAAATTGACTCGGCTCATTTCGCGCGCGCTCAAACAATCGAGTTATGTTGGGCTTATCAGTTTTGAATTGTTTGAGGCTCGATCCCGCTCGTCCGCGCAAACAGAAATTCTCGTCAATGAAATCGCTCCTCGCGTCCACAATTCGGGCCACTATTCGCTTGAAGCGACCACGCCCAATCAATTTCAAGCGCATTTGCGCGCGATTTTAAATTGGCCACTCCCCAAAACGGCACAATTGTGCTCCAATGGATTTGCCATGTGGAACATTTTGGGTAAAAGCGACAGTCGCAAAAGTGGCGCCAACAATTCTCGTGAATGGCGCCCGCCCCATGATGTTCACATGCACTGGTATGGCAAAAGCGAAATCCGCGAAGGACGAAAAATGGGTCATATGACAGCCCTCGCCGCAACGCCTGAAGCGGCGCTAAAAATACTCTCGACAACGGCAAAAAGGTTAAAGCTATGAAGGCTCAGGTCGCCATTATCATGGGCAGTCAATCCGATTGGCCGATTATGAAATCCGCCGCAAAAGCACTGCGCGAATTCGGCGTCAGTTACAAAACTCAAATTGTTTCGGCTCATCGCACACCTGAAGACATGCAAAAATTCGCGCTCGCGGCGGGTGATTATTTCTCAGTCATTATCGCTGGCGCCGGCGGTGCCGCTCACTTGCCCGGGATGGTCGCAAGTCTAACCTCATTGCCAGTGATCGGAGTTCCCGTCACAGTCGGAAAACTCAAAGGACTCGATGCCTTGTTATCAATCGCGCAAATGCCGTCAGGAGTGCCGGTTGCCGCCGTCGCCATCGACAACGCGTACAACGCGGGTTTACTGGCCGCGCGGATTCTCGCCGTGCATGATGCAAAACTCCGTTCACGATTACAAAAATTCCGCGTTAAACAAAAACGCCGAGTCCGCGCCCAACGATTGAAGTCACTTTGACCGCAGCAACTTGAAAAAATCGAGATTAAATGCATAAAGTGTTTCATCGCGCGTCGGTTTTATCGTCCGCACATAATCTTCGATAAAGGCCACCATCCGCTCGCGCAATGAATGCACGGCTTCTTCCGATAAACTTGAAACGCCGGAATAGTGCAGATCTCGTTCATTTTCCCCGCGAATCGATTCGATAGCCGCGATTCGCCAGTTGGAATGATGTTGCTTAATAAACGGAGACTCAGCCCCCAGATGAGTGTGAACCTCTCCCGTGACTAACTCACCGTCTTTTGTTTGCGCCAGCTTTTGCTCCAAAAGAAACCTGACGACCTTTTCAACCGTGACTAGAGGTAAACCGAGAGCCGCGGCGAGCGAAGGCGTCGAGCGATAATTCGGGTTCAACAGTAGAACATGAATCGCGAGATAGTACCACTGACTATAAAACGTGGCGAGCGCTTCGGGCGCCAGGGTCACCGACGGTTTTACACGACCTTCAATGTTTAAATTTCTCTCGCGCATCGCTTCGAGTTTCTTTTGATAATAATTTCGAAGCTCTCGCGTGCCCGCTTTTTGTCGTTCGACAAGACCAAGAAAATATTCTGTTTCGTGATTCGATAAGAGCAGGTGCTCACAAAGTCGAAGAGTCTGCTCCTGACTAAAATGCGCCGAACCTGCCAAAATTCGGCTCACATACGAACTTTGACAGCCGGTCGCGCGCGCGATTTCTGTCCAAAAGCCACGCGATTTCTCGCCTTTTACGGCCACCAAATCACGCAGATAGTTTCGATAGTCGTCATACGAAAACACGTTTTTAAGAGTCATTTCAATTATTCCAATAAAGGTCGTCCATTATTTTAACTAAAAATTAAAATTAAGAATATTTTTTAATTACAAATTAGTTGATGAAACATATGCTGCGCGTTAAATTGCTGGAATTGAATATGATTTGGAACTGATTTTGCTAACTAAAAGGGGAGCCGTATGAACTCAAAAGCTATAAAACAACCACTACTCGTCTTACTCCTGTTGGCGTTTACCGCGCCTGCGTTTGCCGGTGGCACTGGCGGTGGCGGAGGCACATACTGTATAAACCCCGCCGTCAATAAAGGCCGCCCCGTGCTTCTCGATCTGGCCGATAAGTACGTCAACGATAAGCCTTCGACAGGCACAAGATTTTATGCGGACAAACTCGCCAAGGTTATCGGATTTGACCGTATCGATCTCACCCATAACGTCGCTTACCAAATGGCTTTGGCGGCAATTCACAAATGGTCACTGCGGCCCAGCTCCGAAAACTCCATGCATCTTGTGGAGATCGGCCTTGAAACAATGCCGTTTTATGAAACTCCGCTCGAAATCAAAACTCTGAGCCGCATCTATCTCGCACCAAATTCGATTTGTAAAAAATCGGATTTATACGCGACGATTTTATACAAGGATGGCGCTGACTATATTTCAATCCCCGCATGGAATCGCCTCGGACTTTTATCACAAACTGCAATGCTTGTGCACGAAGCTCTTCGTACCGCACAGATTATGCAAAAACTCGATGGCTCGGATGCGGATTTGCAACGCTTAACAAAAACGATTGCCGGTTATTACGACAATGGCGGCAGCACTCACCTCGACAACGATCCGTTTTTTGCAAAATACATAATGAAGGTTCCAGCAACGTATCAAAAAAATGCATGCGCAAAAATCAAAGGTTTTTTGGCGCAGTATCCACAGTTCGATCAAGATGCGCTTAAGAGGGACGCGGCAGAAATTTGCACGATGAACATACCTGCTGATTTGAATGCGTTTACGGTGAAGCCCTACCAAACGACGGTTAGGAACATCGAAATTGACTTCGATAACGTAACGGCCAACACGGAAAATCCACGAGCTTTATTAGTCGAAACTTCTGTGTACAATTCGTTCGATGATCTCGTTTCAGCTCTCCTTCATCAGACATATAGCAACGACGATTATGATTTTTTTCGCCCGCTCACTATCGCAATGAACCAAACAACGTTTAACACGACCGAGCTTGTGTTTTTGCGAGACTACGTGAATGACCAAATTCAGTGCCCGATATCGTGGTCGCAGAATCACTGCCAACATGCCACGGCCACTGTGAGCTCAACGCTGAACAATGTTCGCAAAGCCTTTGAGCAATTTCTCAATTCGCCGAACGATCAGGCAAATGAAGCCACGCCTTAGTACAAATAGAATTTTCGCGAGTCTTGCCGCCATTTGGCTTCGTCACGCGCGAGTTTGCGTTCGAGATCGCTCCACTTGGCGGCGGGGTCGTCAACCCACTCCCGTAAAAATGAATCGCCGCTGAGAATATCGATCGGCATTTTCTCAGTCTCGTATTCATACGGCGGTTGTAACCACAAATCAAAATCGGGTTGCAACTGCCGCAGTGTCTTGAGTGCCGCGCAGACAATGCGATAGGGACGAAAACTCGCATGCTGATAACCGCTGTGATCGGTGTGGATTTGAAACCCCGCGCATAACTGGCCTTTGTGTTTCTGAAAAGTCGGCTCGAAAAAACACGGGCGCAATATCGCGCTGGTTTTACCGACCAGCTTATTAATTGCGCGAACCCATTTCTCCGCATCGATGCCCGGCGCGCCCATGAGTTCAAGCGGACGAGTTGTACCACGCCCCTCCGACAGTTTTGTACCTTCGATCAAAACAGTTCCGGCGTATGATCGCGCCGTCGACAGACGAGGCATGTTGGGGCTCGGGTTGACCCATACGCGTTGACCGAGTGGCCACCCGAAGCCCGGTTTTTCTGTCGGAGCATATCCACTCATCTTCACAACGCGATAATCAAGATCGAGATGCCGAAAATTTTTGTACCACTCCCCCGCTTCACCGAGCGTAAGACCGTGGCGCATAACGGTGGGAGCTGCTCCCACAAAACTCGCAAAATTCATATCGAGTATCGAACCTTCGATCACGCGCCCAGCCGGATTGGGGCGATCAAGAACCCAAACGCTACGCCCTGTTCGAGCCGCGTCTTCGATAATGTAAAACAGAGTCGTGAGAAAAGTGTAAATTCGGCAGCCCACGTCTTGCAGGTCAAATAAGAACGTGTCGCAATGCTCAAGCATCTTTTCGGTGGGGCGGCGAGTTCGACCGTAAAGACTAAAAATTGGAATGCCATGCTTCGGGTCGATGAAGTCATCGCTTTCAACCATGTTGTCTTGCTTTTCGCCGCGCATGCCGTGCTGCGGGCCAAACGCGCAGGTTACAGGAATTTTCGCGGCGACAAGCGCGTCGAGCGAATGTTGCAGCTCACGTTTACCCGAGTGTTGGGTAACCGAAGCCGGATGCGCGACAAGGCCCACACGCCGGCCCCTGAGCTGAGCTTTGAGTTTCGAATCTGCGAGCAATTGCTCAAGACCAAGTTTCAACGCCACTGTTTATCCGCTTACAACTCTCTCGTTTACAGTTAACCCGTTTGCACTTGCCAAAATCTCGACACGTAATTATCTTGAAAAACCAAGTCGGGGCGTAGCGCAGTCCGGTAGCGCGTTTGCTTCGGGAGCAAAAGGTCGTGGGTTCAAATCCCGCCGCCCCGACCAAGTTACCTGTGTGTCGAGTCGTTCAATCAATGCCCGATCGCTTGGCGATCCATTTTCCATTTTTTAGTAGCTGAACGACAGGCCTGCGAGACTTTATATGTTTTGCGGTTGGCTCTTTTATATTGCCAAATGCACTTT
This sequence comes from Bdellovibrionales bacterium, assembly GCA_027451425.1. Classification (GTDB taxonomy): domain Bacteria; phylum Bdellovibrionota; class Bdellovibrionia; order Bdellovibrionales; family UBA1609; genus RBG-16-40-8. Next base: position 5,910 of record DAIDJH010000044.1, read on the forward strand.
AATAAACCCGTGCCAAATTCTTTGCCGGCGCAACCCGCCGCTTGCCCATCCGCCGCGCATGCCGAATTTATGGCTTGTCGATCGGCCTTCAACGTTGGATTTGGCGCCGCGATAACCGCTTGAGCAGTGAAAAGCCCGACGATGGCCGCGACTACAATAACTGATAAATTTTTTCGCATTTGAGGTCCCTCCTTAGTGTTGTTGAACCATTCATTATCGTTCAGATAAACAATGCGGCAGTCAACAGCCTCGTAGGCGGGTCCTGCCTGCGTCAGTTCGCTAATTTCAAAGCCCATCGGCGAATGAGCAGGCCAATGGCCACGCCAGGGATCCAAGTAACAAATTCCACCGAATAATTGGAAAAGGCAATTACAATTATGCCAAGATAACGATCAAGCACCGACATATGCAATGGAACATTACCTGCAACCCCGCCATTCGATATTGAACCGACATCCCCTGCGAACGCATGAATCAGGATTAAACCAATTTCGCTGATAAGTACGATCGCCGAATTGACGTAACCGTCCAATGCCCGCTCTGACAAAAAACCGACGACAACGCCAAGAATAAAAGGAGTGGCTAACAGGTCTTCGCTGTATCCGCCATTGTAAATGATGGCGAGAAGAAACCCCATGATAATAAGAATGCCACGGCGAAGCCACTTGTTGCTAAAAAGCCTCGGGACCGCCATTGTTGAATTCATTGAGTCGCCTTTTGCGGACCTGGTTCTAAAGGTTTCGTCCATCCGCCCATGGGTTCGGTTGGTTGTTTCATCACGTAGTAGAAATACGCGCTGACAGCCACAATCATTGCGACCGACAGCCATTGCCCACGCGTGAGCCCAAGCCACTGATAGCCGATGCCGAAATCGGGCATACGAAACTGTTCACCAATTATTCGCGCAACCGCGTAGAGAACACCAAACATGGCCGAGATAAAACCCGGTTTGCGCGGTTTTCGCCATAACCAGGCAAGAATTAAAAATACCGTAAGCCCTTCAAGCAAGGCTTGAATCAATTGCGATGGATAACGCGGAGTCAATACAGGGGCGAGCGCCGCCAAAACCGCGTGGTTGTGATGTTGTGTCGCCAGTACAATTTTCTCTTTGAAAGAATCGATATTGGCTTGAGCCATGGCAAAATTTGAAACCCAAGTGTTCCATTGCGCGACGGTTGTACCGCCAACGGCCTGCGCCGCCGGGCCCAAACTTCGAATTTTATCGATTTTGTCGACTCCCCACGTGTAGATTTCGGAGGGGAATTCCATCGCCATCCACAGATGCGGCGAGCATGGCCGACCGTACAATTCACCGTTGATAAAATTGGCGATACGGCCGAAAAAAATTCCCAACGCGCCACCGAACGTGCACAAATCGATGAGATGGGTGATACGAACCTTATTTTTACGGCCGAACAGCACGCAGCCAACAATAACGCCCATGATGCCCCCGTGCGAGGCCATCCCTCCCTTATTGACTTCAAGCAGCCCCCAAAACGGGATGCTTCGATGAAACGTCACAAACAGGTCGGGAGCGTAAAATGCAGCATATCCAAGGCGCCCCCCCACCAACGCGCCGATTGCCACGTAGGTGATAAAATCGGCAACCTGCTCGCGCTGGAGTAAAATTGTCCGGCGCTTCGCCATCAGGTCGATGAAAAAATAGGCGAGAAAAAAACCCGTTAGGTAGGCAAGACCGTAGTAGCGAATGCCAATGGTATCGGTGAATTGGATGAGAAAGGGCGAAAGATTGTGGACCCAGGGATGTGTCATCGATCCATTTTGATTTTTTGCACAATATATGACAAGAGAAATCTTATGAAAATCATTCTTGCATCGACGTCGCCTTATCGCGCGCAACAATTGCGCGATCTGGGTTTGCGATTTACAGCCGTAGCGCCACAGTTTGACGAAGATGCCTATAAAGCGCAATCACCTCGCCCATCACCGAAAATTCTCGCGAAACGTCTCGCCTACGAAAAGGCCATGAGTGTGGCCCGCACTCTCTCACGCGCGCCTGAGGCCGTCGTGATCGGCGCCGATCAACTTGTATCTATGACCGGGCAAATTCTCGGCAAACCCGGTAGCCACAAAAAAGCCATGCGGATGCTCGCAAAAATGCAAGGCCGATCGCACAATCTCATTACGAGCGTTTGCGTTGTGTATGTCACCCGTGGCAAAATCACCGCCCAACAGCACGTTGACATTGTGAAAATAAAAATGCGCCAACTCACGCGGCGGCAGATTTCGCATTATGTTCGACGCGACCGTCCCTACGATTGTGCTGGAGGGTATCGATTCGAAAAAGGCGGTTTGGCGCTGGTTGAAAGAATGACGCTTCGTGATCCGTCATCTTTAATCGGCTTACCGATCATCGAACTGACACGAATTCTTTCAAAGCTTTACGATTTGGAGAAAATTTTATGAAAAAAACCGTTTCACTGCCCATCCGCCCGAGACGACTGCGCCGCACTTCCGCGATTCGCAATCTCATCGCGGAGACGAAATTGTCGCCGTCACAGTTTGTTCTTCCGGCGTTTGTCACCGCGGGCCGCGATAAAAAAGAACCGATCGGTTCAATGCCTGGACAATTTCGCCTTTCTCTTGACCACTTACTCCACCTGGCGGCTGAGGCAAAAGAAGTGGGGGTAAAAGCGCTGGCGCTATTCCCGCAAATTGAAGATGTGAAAAAGGATTCCTTCGCGAAAGAGTCGGCGAACCCTGACGGCCTTTTGCAAACATCCGCGAAGGAGTTAAAAAACAAATTTCCCGATCTTTGCGTGATCACCGACGTGGCCATGGACCCTTACTCATCCGACGGTCATGACGGAGTGGTAGTACGACGAGAAAGACCAACCAACGACCATGACAGCGCGAGTTCTTTAGAAATCGACAACGATGCCACTCTTGAGGTGTTGGGGGCCATGGCGCTCGCTCAAGCGCGGGCAGGCGCAGATTTTGTCGCGCCCTCTGATATGATGGATGGACGGGTGGGCTACATCCGACAACTGTTAGACGCTGACGGTTTTACCGATGTCGGGATTATTTCATACACGGCAAAATATGCGTCGAGCTTTTACGGGCCGTTTCGTGATGCGCTCGGGTCAGCTCCGAAAGAAGGCGACAAAAAAACCTATCAAATGGACTTTCGCAATCAGAAAGAAGCTGTGCGCGAGACTCATCTCGACATCGCCGAGGGTGCTGACATTTTGATGGTTAAACCGGCCCTCGCCTATCTCGACATTATCGCAAAAGTGGCGGCCGCTTCGCCGGTACCGGTGGCCGCTTACAATGTAAGCGGTGAATATGCGATGGTTAAACTTGCCGCCGCACAAGGGCTCATCGACGAAACCTCGGCAATTTTAGAGGTGCTGACGTCGATCGCGCGCGCCGGCGCGAAAATCGTTTTCACTTACCACGCCATTGAAGCCGCGCGAGCAATGAACTGAGCTGAATGGATCTGCGACCGCTGCCCCGCCCTACTGCCCGATGCTGGCGGCGGCGCCTGGGCTCGTGAAGTGGTGCTGCTTATGGTAGTACCGGATT
>DAIDJH010000045.1 GCA_027451425.1 Bdellovibrionales bacterium
CGTAGTTGCGGTATTCGCCGGTCAAGTACATGGCTGAAATGCCGTATTCGCGCGCCATATTCAGAAATGAACGAGCGCCAAACCCGAGTGGGATGCGCGCGCCCAATGAAAAGTGCACGGCGGGCGCGCCGGCAACGCCGCTAATCCCGGCGGCTTTGTCGCTACGAATTTCGGTGATCCCAAAAAAATCACCGCCCGCTTCGGCGTATGGGATGATCCATTGTCTAGGTACAAACTGTAATGCGTACATGAGCCCGGCGCTGAGTGGGACAGCGAGCAACGTGAAAGATTCGCGTGGAGTATCACGGTTGGGGTTTACAAAAACTCCGTGGCCTGAGGCGGTGAATAAACCCGTGCCCAGCTTCCACGCCAGGTGGCCGGCCGAGCGAAAAAAAGGTCGCTCATAATCATAGACAAGCAAGATCGGGGTTGCGGCACCATAAATTTTGTCAAAGGTGGCGTTCGAGTTTTCGGGGTTAACCAAACTGTTAGGCATAAATGAACCGAGTCGCACCGATGCCGTTCGCGTGCTCTCCGGCAGATTTTCGCGATAATAATAAACTCCCGTTGTGCTGATTTTATATAAGCCTTTTTTGGCTAGTGGATTCTCGATGTAGCGTGAAGGTTGAGGAATGTCCGAATTGTCGATCGTTTGAGTTGTGCTGTCGGACGCGGAACTGTCGTCCTGTGTGGATGCAAAAGCGAGCGATGTCAAAAGTAGAGAAACTACAAAAAGTACGGCGAGTTTCGCGGCGCTTTTCATGCGCGAGATTCTCGTGCCGTGTACACGATCAGACAAATAACACCTGCTATAATAAGAATTGTGCCGAGCGAGCCGTAATTGAGCATGAGCCAGGCCACACTCCAAACGGGGATGAGCGCAGCTTGCGTGATGTGTTTCAACATGGGTGAATTGCGGATGCGCACGGCAAAATAGGGACTATGACGGTAATAGTAGCGCACAAACGCCCGCCCGAAATGGTACGGCAGTAAAAATTGATCTCGCCATTGACGTAACGTTTTCACCACCGGCGCGAGTGGCGAGCCAAACGCTGCCGTCGCGATAAAACATTTTACACTATTGGGGATGAGGCCGACCACCTGGCCGGGAACGGAGTACTGAAGGCACTGATCAATTTCGGCGGTGTTGTAAGGACCGGTGGGGGCGCAGGGCCCACCATTGGTCGTATAAAGAATACTGGTGGCACTGTTATCCAATAAAAGCGAATTGTTATTGGCGGCATCGAGGACCGAAATCAAAAAGAAATAACCTTGGCCATTGGTGAGCCCCGTGACCGTCCAATTACCGAGTGGGCTACAATTGGCGTCGAGTTGAAGATCTTGATGGGGGCTGGCGTAGGTTATGGTTGTGAAATTCTGCGTGCCATCGTCGGGGACATAAAACACGCGTGCGCCACTAATGCCAGTGGCGCCTCCGCTCGCCGGGCAACTTATATTTTCAGCGGGGTTCTCTATGTAAACTTCGCTATCTCCGGCGTTGGCATAGAAATTACAAAAACCGTAAGCGGCTGTCGTTGTCGAAGATGTCGTCAAACAGGGATTCATAAGACCTGAATCGAGGGGGCCAAGTACGTAAAGGTTAACTTGCTGAGACGACCCCGTGTTCATTAGCGTACTATTAAATGTCGCAGACGGTTGAATCGTTATGAATAGATTGTATGGAGACGTGTTGGTCGCGCAATCGGGTTTTCCGTAGCTATTTGTGGTCGTGGCGCCAACAGAGTCGCATAAATTCGACCAAGTTGTGGAAAACGAAACTTCGGAACCTTCTGCATAAACGAGCTCGCCGACGGTGCCTTGAACCTGTTGATAAATGCCATTCGACGTTTGCGAGACGAGATAGGCGTAGTTGCCATAAGGGGATTGCTGAATTCCACCGACGATGACAGCTGTAATAGTCAATTGAAGATTGGGATAGATGCGGTTTGAATTGCAGGCCGTTGTTCCGGTACAAGTGTTACAGGCGGTTGTTCCGTCTTGCGTGCAGGGAGAGTAGTCGCCGGCCACTCCGCCATAGATAGAGGGGCTTGTGTTGTAACTGCCAGCGTTCCAATTTGAGGCACCCGTGACGTTGGTCAGATAGGCAATTTGCCCACCAACGCCCACTGTCCCGGTGCCTGGCGTATATTGAGCACTTGCCGGTAATCCAGCCAATAGCAGTACAGTTAGCCAAAGGTATAAATTTTTACCCCGCCTTTGATCCATATATTAATGATTTCACCAGGCCAGAGAAATGTCAAAAAATCCGTTCGGCGATTTGTAGGCCATTGAGAGCGGCGCCCTTGAGGATATTGTCGGCAACGATCCACAAAAGCCACGTATGAGGATCATTCATATCTTGATGAACTCGGCCGACATAAACGGGGTCCTGCCCCGAAGCCATTCGCGCCGTCGGATAGTCGCTGGGCTGTCGTTGTGTAACTAATCTTATCCCGGGGCCATTTTCAAGCGCCGACATCACTTCATCGCGAACGACAGCGCGATCAAACGTGACCCAAACCGCTTCACTATGAGAATTGAGAGCGGGCACGCGCACGGTAAACGCGCTCAATTTAAGCTTCGGCATCTCGAGAATTTTTCGAGTTTCATTCATGATCTTGGTTTCTTCGGTGCAAAAGCCCTGCTCGTTGAACGAGCCAATTTGTGGAATGCAATTGAATGCAATCTCGTGAGGGAATGTTTTAGGAGCCGCCGCTGATTTTGTATCGCCATGCCCGCGAAGGGCGAGATCTACTTTGCCGAGCGAGAGATCCTCGCTGAGTTGCATAAGCAGCTCGTCGCGCCCGGCTTTGCCGGCACCACTGACGGCTTGATAGGTCGAGACGCGCACATCAACTAAACCAAACTTCTTGAGAGCATTTAACACGACCACCAGTTGAATAGTTGAACAGTTCGGGTTGGCAATGATGGCCGGCTCATTTCGAGGCGGCAACCGGTTGCCGTTCACTTCGGGGACGACCAGCGGGTGGTCAGGGTCCATCCGAAAGGCGGCGGAATTATCTATGGCAAAGGCGCCGGCGCGGACGGCTTTAGGGGCCCACTCGCGTGAGATCTCATCGCCGGAAGAAAAAAACACAAGATCGAGGCCGTCAAAGCAGCCATCGCGTAAGCTCTTCACCGGCCACTCGCGACCGCAAGATCTCACTTTGAGACCCTCACTCCGCTCCGAGGCGAACGGGCGCAACTCCGTCACGGGGAATTTTCGCCGCTCGAGTATATCCATAAATACTTCGCCCACCATTCCCGTGGCGCCAACAACTCCAACCTTCATTTTTCGTCCTCTTCGTCCTCATCAGCTTCATCGTCGGCAATGTAATCGTCTTCTTCGGCGAGCAGATTATCCTCTTCGGCCGCGCGAATGTCTTGCGCGCTCGCCACCATTTTAGGCGCCCTCCCAATTCGGAATATCCCCACAACGGCCCCCAAAGTCGCGTACGCCATGAAGGTTACAAATAGCATGACTTCTGGGCGAACAGCGATCACGGCAATAAGACACACGCCAAAAACCAAATATCGAAACGGCAGTCTTTTCTTGAGGTGGAGATCTTTAAAGCTGCGGTAAGGGAATGTACTAACCATAACTATGGCAAGAAGACTTGTCATCGCCAGAAGAATTTTTGAACCTGAAGCCGTCCACTTTAAATCATCGAAGGCAAGAACGGAGCTCGCGACGATCCCTGCCGCCATGGGGATCGGCAGGCCTTGAAAATACGCCGGGTTCATCACTTGTTTTTGCACATTGAAGCGCGCGAGTCGAAGAGCTCCGCACGCGACAAAGAAAAAACTCACAAGCCAACCAATTCGGCCAAACGGATGAAGCGCCCAAAGATAAAGTAAGACACCCGGTGCGATACCGAAACTGACAAGGTCACAAAGTGAGTCGTATTCGGCGCCGAAATGACTGGTGGAGTGGGTCATGCGGGCGACGCGGCCATCGAGTTGATCAAAAACAGCGGCCGCAACGATTGCGTAAGCCGCCATAAGATAATTCCCGGCGATCGATTGAATAATGGCGTAAAAACCAAAAAACATGTTTACGGTTGTGAGAAGATTGGGCAGCACGAAGATATTGACATGGAGGCGTTCGCGAATGAATCGACGACGGCGCATTTTGCGCGCGAGTTTACGATTGAGTCTGGCGTCACCGGCGGCGACTGCTTCCTTTTGTTCCATTTCAAAGTCGTACATCGTCAAAACCCTCCGAAAACATAAAAGATGATCCACAGTTGGGCCGAACTCAATACCGGTAAAACGAGATTATCGTCGAGCGGTCCAACGGGAACAGCTTCGGCGAACGCTCCCGCCAATCCTGATAGAATTCCTACAATCATTAGGCGATCGAGCATCAGACGGTGCGCGATATAATACACCAGTGACGTCAGAGTGCAGACAAAAAATGCGGCCAGCGAGCCCTGCAGGCTTTTGCGACCGAATAATTTATCTTTGCCGAAACGAATTCCAAAATAGCTTGCCGCCGGGTCGGCCAAGGCCAAAAACAATAGCGCAAGGTTCACGATGTGTACGGGGAAGAACGCGATGATAAAAAGCACTCCCAAAACGAGATAGGTAAGCCCAGTCCAACTCGAGCGTTCGTGTTCACGCATGATTGAACCAAAAATAGTTAGGACAAAGTTATTAACGGCGGCGATTCTAACGCGAACCATTTCGAGCGCGACGGCGGCCATCGACACCGTAGACAAAATAAGTAGAGCCGTCTCGCGTGAGAGGTTGTGGTAGCACACGGCCAAAAACACCACGCCCGAAAAGTGAAATATTTTTCTTTTGTAATGAACGTCGCTGCGTGGATGAAGATGAATTGTTGAATTCATAAGCCAGCGAGCATAAAGGACAATTTTGCGCGTTTCAATGTCAGCGAATCAACACATGTAACTGTATGAAATTACAAGGTTTATTATTTTTTTGCGCAAAAATGTTGGCAAAACAGCAATGTTTAACTGTGCCCTTAAAGATCGTATCCAGAAAGCTTAAATTGCTTTGTTTTTTCAAATAGTTATCTTCATCGCGTTGGACCTGGTCTTGCAATCGCATAGTTAGTGAGGAGGTCTATAATATTGCGTAAAGCGCTTCAACCCATTGGTTTTAAATTGATTTTTATTACCTTGGTCGCCACTGTTGCGGTCAGGGCACGGGCTGATTCGCCGCCAGATACCGGCAGTGCCGACAATTCCACGACGGGTAGTACCGATAGTTCGACGTCTGGTTATTTGTCGGACGTCAATGGCGAGCGTGCGGATCGAAGCCAGGAATTTGTGATTTTGCCACCGCCCGCTCCTCAAGAAACGACGAAACTGTACGACAAGATTTTCACAGATAAACTAAAAGAAAACCTCGTGAACAATTATCGAAAAACGTTCGGGTATACGGAATATGAACAGATTCAAACGGCGTCCAATCAGTTTGGCAATGCGGAGAGCGATATTTCAAACCGATTATTGCCGATGGATCAATACATAGCCGAACAGCAGTCGTTCGGTCGGTATATGATAAATGCCATGGCCGAATATCACCTCGACAATTATTTCAAGCATAGTTCAACAATGAAGCAGGTTTATGCCACTCAGAAAAAACTGAGTAATGTCCAGTATGAGACGGCATCAGGGGCTAAGCTTAAGGTGCAATACGACTTAGCATCAAGCACGGCCACGATTACTTTCAATAAGCCTCACACTAAATTTCACAAGACGCTTGATGTACAGGTCGGTGGCACGGCAAACACCATTTTACGACTCGGGTACGATGTTAACCATAGGGTGAACGTTGAATCCGATGTTCAATTTGAAGACGAAATTGTGACGCTGACCGCGAACCGTCATTTGGAGGGCAACTTCAACACCAACGTCTCGCTGCAATCGATCAACAAAGACCAGGACATTTACACCCCTAAGCAGAACCGTATTCTTGTTGGTCTCTCCTGGAACGATTAATAGGTTCTCACGGCTGAAGCCCAGTCAATAAATTGACTGCGCCCGCCGACATAGTGTACATGCCGTTCTCTGACTTAAAGATTCTTCGCCGCTTGGGCTCGGGAATAGTAGGGTTTACTGTGTTTTTAATGGTACTTTTTGGACTTTGGTTTTGGTCGAACGCCTCATCAGTGCCGATCAATTTGAGCGTGCAAAGCCGCGCGCCGGTAGCGGTGCGCGAACTGGCCTCTATCCAAGATGTCAAGGAGCAGGCGGGGTCAACGGCGCAGCGGATATTGGACCAAGCAACTGCAGATATGAATTCTCAACCGGACCCTAAATTTGCAACTATCTCTGTGAATTGCCAAAACCAGATTGCGCAAACTCTGCAAAGCGTGGCCCGTCTCGTGCGAATCAAGATCAAGCCGTGCCAGGGGTCGGTTGCCCAAATCGACGGTAGCCGGGTCGTCAATTTAGCTAATGGCAATGAAGGCACTTTGTTTCAGCTGGAAAACGGCGAAATCACAACAGATTACATCCATCTCGTTCGAGGGCAAAATCAACTCAAGATTCGTCTTAAATCCGCGAACGGTCGCACCTACGCGAGCGAACTTACGATTGTTCGCTCTAAAAATCGCTCCGCCGGTCAATCTTCGACTTCAGGATCTTAGCGGCAAGCTCCGACGGCGACGGCCCGGGCTTCATCGATGATCGTATAAATAAATCAGATTTGATAGCGTCGGGAATTTTAATTTTTGCGTCGCGAATGTGTTCAAAAATTTTTTTGACCTTTTCGTTGCGCTGAGCCTCAGGGCGAAGCTCGCTCATTACGTTTTTCAAAATAAACAAGCCAGTCGTGCGTGCCGCCGGTTTGGCGTGTTTGTCGTCGATGCTAATAATTGCATCATCGACGATGCTTGAAATTTCTTTGGTGTATACACCTAAATTGCGCAGGGGTTCGCGCACGAGCGGGATGAGCTCGGAGACCATGTCGTCGGTGTCAGGCCGTGAAAGAATCAATAACAGCGCATCTTGAAGAACGCGTTTCGCTCGGGTTGAGTCCGAGTCACCGATTTTTTCGGCTAGGCGTACGCGCTCGTTTACGGCGGTTTGCATTTGATCGTAATTTTTCATTTGCAGCTTGTAGTAAAGATATTCGCTGGCGTTAGCCGATGCCGAGGGCAAGAACATGAGCGGAGCAAGGATGGACAGAATCAAGTGTTTCATGACAAAATACAGTGTTCAATATCTTCGAAAGGAGTGCAACTTGAAATTCAAACACGCGTTTACGGGTCTACTTGGTTTAACTCTAGTGGGGTGCAGCCCTTCACCCACGCAACTGAAAAAAGTGATGGAGTCGCATCCCGAGATTGTGTTTGCGGCAATTAAAGCCGATCCGAAGGGGTTTTTCGATACGATTCAAGAGGCGCAACAGCAAGCCCAACAAGCTTCGATTGCCGCTGAGATGGACAAAGAATATCAAAAAGTTAAAGAGGAGCTTAAAAACCCGCAGGCCGTGGATATTTCGACCTCGCACGCGTTTAAAGGGGCGGCCAATGCTCCTATTACAATTGTTGAATGGTTCGACTTCAATTGTGGGCACTGTAAGGATATGGAGGGTGCAATACAAGAGATCGAGAAAAATTACGGCGACAAGGTTCGCGTCGTATATATGCATTTGCCGATTCTCGCGCCGGAAAGTCGCACCGCCGCTGAGTACATGGAGGCTATCGCCCTGCAAGACAAGGCAAAGGCGCTGCAATTTCACGATATGATTTTTGCCAACCAAAATGATTTTCGCATGAATGGTGAGAAATATTTAAAACAAACCGTGAAGTCTGTGGGTGCGAATCTCGCCAAAGTCGAAAGAGAGGCCAAAGGTCTGGCGGTAAAAAAAGTGATCGACGCCGATATGGCTGAGGCTAAAAAATTTGGATTCAACGGCACGCCCGCGTTTATGGTCAACGGTGCTGCGATTGACGGCGCGTATCCGTATGATTTTTTTAAACGCGTGATTGATGGAATTTTACATTCATCGGACACGTCTGGCGCCAAAAGCAATTAGTCGATATCCAATCGGAGCGGCGTGGGTAAAAAATGAGCGCCGTCAGAAGTGAGATCGACCGCGTAGGCTGAAACTTGAACTCCTGCGCGATGAGCTTGGCGTAAAAGTTCGGCATATTTATTGTCGATGTGCGCGGCGGGCGAAAAGGTCCGGGCGTCAGCTCTTTGCACAACAAAAAATATTTCAGCACTGTTTTTTGAACGAGGGGCCTGTTGAACAATGGCCATTAATTCTTCGAGGTGTTTTTGTCCCCGCACGGTCGGAGAATCGGGGAATTGCGCGACAATATTCTCTCCGTCGCCGCGCGGGGTTGTCATCGACACACTTTTGACTTCGACGAAATGAGAATGGCCGCGAGGATCGGTGAAGCGGAAGTCCAGGCGCGTTTTATCGGAAATGCGAAACTCCCGCTGCATTTCGGAGTAATGACGCCAATGCTTGAACAATTTCAGCTCGAAGGCTTCGGCCACGATATCGTTTGCCAATCGCGTGTTTACGCCCACCCATGACGTTTCGAGTTGAATTTGTTCCAGCGAGTATTTGAGCTTGCGGTTGGGGTCATCGTGACGGGTCAACCGGCAAGGGGCGGGTTTGTCACAAACCCCTCGTAGACTGCCGGTGTTGGCGACATGCGCGACAGCCTTTTTGTTTCGGCCACTTACGGTAAGCTCGTCGGCTATTTCAACGTCGGCAAAAAACCTCTTATAGCGCTTCAAAAAATGGCCTTCGATGAGGCGGCTCGGGTATTGCATTGGGCTCCTGGGTGATCCTTTGCCAGATCGTCCCTATAGAGGTAGGATGAACCCCATGCAAGCAAATACTGTGAAATCTCGGTTTGCACCAAAACCGGAATGGTTGAAGGTGCGCGCTCCTTCGGGAGAAAAATACTACGAAATTAAAGATCTTTTGAAGTCGCTCAATTTGGCGACTGTGTGCCAAGAGGCGAGATGCCCGAACGTTGCGGAGTGTTGGGGCGGCGGGACGGCCACATTCATGCTCATGGGCGAAGTTTGCACGCGTGGCTGCCGGTTTTGTTCGGTGAAGACAGGAAATCCCAAGGGCAAAATCGATAACGATGAGCCGGAAAAAGTCGGCCATGCAATTTCGCAAATGAATTTGGATTATGTCGTTCTCACAAGCGTGGATCGCGACGACCTCCCCGATGAGGGTTCAGGGCACTTTGCGCGCACGGTTGCGACGATTAAGGCGAATAAACCCGACCTTTTGGTTGAGGTGTTAACGCCCGATTTTAAAGGGCGTGCAGAGTACATTG
>DAIDJH010000046.1 GCA_027451425.1 Bdellovibrionales bacterium
TTGATCCGCCGCGACTGCCGGTATTTGCTTATAGCTGGTCGTTTCAATAATTATAGGTTATCCGGTTTTTTTGCCGCCACCAAAAACAAACCCCTTAAGCCCGCCCATTGAACCTTGATTGGGTTTTGCGTCTTCAACGGAGTGAATGGTGATCCCGCTTGCGGGCGGGGCAGAAGTTGAAGTGGCGGGCCGTGGCGGAGTGGTGGATTTTGGAGCGCCGATTGACGCGGCTGTTGGCGGAGTTGTCGCCGCTGCCGGTCGTTGCACGGGCGGGGCCGGTGGCGATTTAGATGCGGGGGAGTGGGATGATGCTGAGGCCAGAGGCGAGCCGTTGTCTTTATTTTTCCCCAAGAAATTGTCGGCGTTTTCTTTTGAAATTTTTCCCTCTTCCACAAGTTTTTTCAAATGCATTTCAAAGGTCATCATTCCCTCACTTATACTGGTTTGCATGATCGAGGGGATTTGATACGTTTTTCCTTCACGGATGAGGTTCGCGCAAGCAAATGTATTGATGAGAATTTCAATCGCCGCGGCACGGCCGGGCTGATCCGCACGTGGGAAGAGTGTCTGCGCAACCACGCCACGAAGAGATTCTGAGAGCATCACGCGAATTTGCGCCTGTTGCGTTTCGGGGAAGGCATCAATAATACGGTCGACGGTTTTGGCGGCAGAGTTCGTGTGGAGAGTTCCAAACACAAGGTGACCGGTTTCAGCAGCTGTAATGGCGAGAGAAATTGTTTCTAGATCGCGCATCTCGCCCACAAGAATCGTATCCGGGTCTTCGCGCAAGGCCGCCTTTAGAGCGTTGGCAAACGATTTTGTGTGCGAGCTTACTTCGCGCTGATTAATAAGGGATTGCCGATTTTCATGCACGAATTCGATTGGATCTTCGACCGTGATAATGTGTTGGCGCTCAGTCACGTTGATTGTGTGAATCATAGCGGCAAGAGTTGTCGACTTACCAGAGCCCGTCGGCCCTGTGACAAGAATAAGTCCACGGGGAATTTGAATGAGGCGGCTTAAGGTCTCGGGCAGGCCAAGCTCTTGGAGAGTTTTAATTTTTTCAGGGATAACGCGAAAAACTCCGCCCATCCCTCGACGTTGCATAAAAACGTTACAACGAAAGCGGCCCAAGTTATTAACGGCGTATGAGCAATCGAGCTCCCAATTTTCGACGAAGAGTCGACGCTGTTTTTCGGTGAGGATTTCAAAAATCAAAGCTTGCACCCCTTCATTTGAAAGCTCAGGGTGATCGAGCTTGACCATTTCGCCGTGGATGCGCAAAAAAGGAGGCGAACCTGCGCTAAGATGCAAGTCTGACGCGTTTTGCGCTACCATAATTTTAAACAATTGATCTATCTGTGCCATCCGCATAAGACTTATCGGATATGTCTGCGGAAATCTTAATCAATGTGCATTCCAGCCAAACGCGTGTCGCCTATGTCGAAGACCGCACACTCCTTGATTTAAAAATCGAACGAAAAATTTCTCCGACTATGGTCGGGTCTATCTATAAGGGCAAAGTTTTACGCGTTCTGCCGGGGATGCAGGCGGCCTTCGTGGACATTGGTCTAACCCGCGCCGCATTTTTATACGTGGGGGACATTCACGGTCCGGCAGCAAGCGATGACGCAATTTATGAAACGGAAGACGGGGAGCCTCAACCGATGGGGGACCCACCGTCCGAGCCCGATAGTGGCAGAGCGCATCCCCCTATTCAGGATTTGATCAAAGAAGGGCAGCTTCTACTCGTGCAAGTTGCCAAGGATCCGCTTGGTACAAAAGGTTCGCGCATCACGACAAATATTTCGCTCCCGGGGCGAACGGTTGTTTATATGCCGACGGTCACGCATTGTGGGGTTTCTCGACGAATCGAAGATGAGGCGGAGCGGGCACGCCTTCGTAAAATTGTTGAAAACGCGAAGGCATCCGGCGGGATTATTGTGCGCACCGCTGGCGAAGGTGCAACCGCTGGCGATATTCTCTCCGATATCGACTATCTTTCGCGGCTATGGGCCGATGTGCAGGCGACATATGAAAAGAAAAAATCGCCGGGGCTTATCCATTCCGAGATCGATGTTGAACTTCGCGCGCTTCGGGACTTGCTCAACGAGCGTGTGGAGCGAGTGATCGTCGATGACCAAACAGTGCAGCGAAAAGTCCTAAGTTTTGTAAGCCAATTTTTGCCACAGTTTAAAAATCGAGTGTTTCTTCATAGAGGCGACAAGCCGCTTTTTGATTTATACGACATTGATCTTGAAATTCAGCGCGCGCTTGGGCGCCGCATTTGGTTAAAGTCTGGCGGCTATATCGTAATTGATGAGGCCGAAGCGCTTGTTGTGATCGACGTCAACACGGGGAAGTTTGTAGGCAAGCGGGATCTTGAAGATACAATTGTTACCACGAATATCGAGGCGGCGCGCGAAATCGCCCATCAACTGCGCATTCGCAATTGTGGCGGAATCATCATTATCGACTTTATTGATATGGAAAAAGAGGTCCATAGAGAAAAAGTTTTAAACGTTCTGAAAGAGGAATTGGCAAAAGATCGCGCACGCGCCGTTGTGTCAGGAATGTCAGAGCTTGGCCTTGTTGAAATGACGAGAAAACGCAATCGGCCAAGCCTTGTGGCCTCGCTTTGCGAGCCCTGTCCATATTGTGAAGGTAAAGGTTACATTAAGCAGAAAGCAACGGTTGCCCACGAAATTTTCCGCGCGCTAGAGAAGGAAGCCTTGCGCCATAAAGGGCGTGCAGTAGTGATCCATTGCCACTCTGAAGTGGCGGACTGGATATACGCCGAAGAAGCCGAGCCTCTTGAACACATTGAGATAGCCCTTGGGCACTCGGTTGCCCTTAAGGTTGAGCCGGGCTTTCATATTGAGCAATTTGACATCGAAATTAACCCGAGAAGTTGACAGGACTTACGCAACATGGCAGATACTACTCTCTTCAATTTGCGCTTCTAAAGCGTCTTCGCGGAGGTCTTTAAAATGTATGCCATTATTCGCACCGGCGGTAAGCAATATACTGTTCGCGCCGGAGATACTCTTCGCGTTGAAAAGCTGCCGCGGGAACTTGGTGCCGAGTTTGATGTTGACGAGGTGTTGCTCGTTGGCGGCGAACAAATTCATGTTGGTGAACCAACGGTAAAAAACGCCAAAGTCACGATGATTGTCACCCAACAGGCCAAAGCGCCAAAGGTAATTGTGTTCAAGAAGAAGCGTCGGCAGGGCTATCGCCGGCTTCACGGGCACCGACAACTGTACACGGAACTTTTTGTTAAAGCGATTCGTGGTCCGACGGGAGAGGTGAGCGAAGCAGAGCGAAATGCGGTTGTGGTGGATCCGGCTAAAAAGTTGGAGCGGCAGGCACAGCACGCAGATAAGAAAACGACAGAGGCAAATACGGCGCCGAAAGCGAAAAAAGCGGCTGGCGCGAAGAAGGCTAAGTCAGCCGTGAAAAAAACGACAAGGCCGGGCGTAAAGGCTAAGGCAAAAGCGGGAACAAAAAAGGCAGCGACGACCAAAAAGTCGACAAAGCAGTAAATTTAAAGAGGGTGTAAGTCATGGCATCAAAAAAGGCGGCAGGCAGTACCCGGAACGGGCGAGAGAGCGAAAGTAAGCGACTGGGAGTAAAGCGATTTGGCGGGCAGAACGTTTTGCCCGGCACGATTCTTATTCGCCAGCGGGGCACAAAATTTTTTACAGGTCGAAATGTACGCATGGGTCGCGACCACACGATTTACTCAGTCATTGCCGGTCAAGTGAAGTTTGAACGGGTGAATAAGCAAAAATTCCGTGTCAGCGTGTATGCTCCTGTTGCAGCGGCATAGTTTCATTTTCAACAATTGAAAGTCTTGTGAAATTCATTGATGAGGTCACCATCGAAGTTGCCTCCGGAAAAGGCGGCCCGGGGTGTGTGAGTTTTCGTCGAGAAAAATATGTTCCGCGCGGTGGTCCGGATGGCGGTGACGGTGGGCGTGGCGGGAATATTGTATTCAAAACATCCTCTCGCCTTCACTCGCTTCTCGATTTAAAAATCAAAAATAAATATCATGCCGAGGACGGCGAGCGCGGGCGCAGTCAAAATCGGACGGGGCGAGACGGTTCGGACCTTACTATAGCTGTGCCACCAGGAACAATTATTAAAGATCTAGGCGGGCACATCATCCGCGACTTAGGGTTAAATGAAGAGTATTTGTTTCTTGCGGGTGGCATCGGGGGCAAAGGCAACACGTTTTACAAATCAAGCGTCAATCAAGCCCCCGACATCGCCCAAAAAGGTATGCCCGGCCAAAGCACAACAGTTCACCTTGAACTCAAACTTATCGCCGATGTTGGCATCGTCGGCTACCCAAATGCGGGCAAATCCACTTTGATTTCGGCGATTTCGGCGGCGCGCCCCAAAATTGCTGATTATCCGTTTACGACGCTAACGCCCAATCTCGGCGTCGTTCGCGTTGATGACGAAGCGAATTTTATTGTGGCTGACATGCCGGGGCTGATCAAAGGTGCGCACGAAGGGCATGGGCTGGGGATTCAGTTTTTAAGGCATATTGAGCGCACAAAGTTTTTTGTGCACGTGATTGATATAAGCGGAGTAAGCGGGAGAGATCCAATCCAGGATTTTAAGGATATCAACGCAGAATTAAAGTTATACGATAAGGCGATGCGTGAGCGAGAAGACTTTTCTCCGCTCGGCACTCGCGCGCAAATAGTTGCACTTAATAAGGCCGATGTTTTGTCGCCGCAAGAAGCGGAGAAGTTGTCGGAGAAATTTCAAAAAATAAAATCGGCAGGGAAACTAGATATTGTTGAGGTTGTACTAATATCAGCTGTGACGCGAATGAATTTAGCCAGGCTAGTAAAATTAATGGGAGAAAAAGTCTTCAATGAAAAAAACGAAAAAGGCAAAGGCCAAGCCACGGGCAAAGCGGGCGACGTCCGTAAGCGTAAAAAAGACTAAAAAAATCGGGCTATTCGGCGGAACATTCGACCCGATTCATTACGGGCATTTAAATTCCATTGAGACGCTTCAGGAGCAGCTCAAATTCGACGAAATTTTCGTCGTCCCGGCCAAGCAAAATCCATTTCGTCAAAACACTCGTGTGACGGAGGGCCGACATCGCCTTGAAATGGTGAAATGTGCATTGAGCGATCGCGAGCGGTTTTCAAACGTAAAAATTATGTCTGATGAGATTGATAGGGGGGGCGTTAGCTATACAGTTGAAACCATTCGTGCCTTGAAGGCGGAGCGGCGAGAAGCTGAGCTTTATCTTTGCATGGGCGCGGACCAATTAAATGGATTTGCCCATTGGCGGGAATATAAAAAAATTCTGACTTTGGCAAATTTAGTTGTGACGACCCGGCCGGGATACGACCTAGCCCGAGCAAAAGCGAATATGCCGGCATGGCTTCAGGCGGAGCTGGTGAGTTTTCGCTTTCCGCGCGGACGACTCAAATCGAAAAAGACGATTCAGTACGTAAATCTTCAGGATATTGATGTATCGGCCTCGGAGATTCGCCGAAGGGCGCGTCGTGGTGAAAGCATAGAGCATCTCACGCCGGCGGCGGTTGTACAGTATATTGTCGGGCAAAAAATCTATACACCGCAAGATCGAAAGGTTGAAGACTACCGGGAGTTCACAAAATTTTGCGCGAAGGTCGCGATCGACCACGGCGCACTTCAAGTGCACGGCTACGATCTTCGAGAGCTCACCCAGCCAGCCGAATTTGCGCTTGTTGCAACAGGCACAAGCGCCCGGCACACGCGATCTTTGTCAGAAAGCATTGTGAAAGAAGCGCGTGAACAGTTTGATATTTACCCACAAAGCACCGAGGGAGCGCAGGAGGGGCGGTGGATTATCGTAGATTATGGCACTCTCATGATTCACATCTTTTTTGATTATGTGAGAAGCGAATACCGAATCGAAGACTTGTGGGCTGGGGCCAAGCGCATTGAGCTGGTATGAAGCTTGAGGTTGTTTTTTTGCAAGGCCAATCGTCTAAGTGGGCCGATCTTGCGAGCGCCGAATACGTCAAAAAAATATCCACACTCATACCGTTTTCTGAAGTCGCAATTAGCTCGCCGGCGCGGAGCCGCGAGCTTGCGGGGCAAAAGCGCGAAGATGAAGGGGCGCGGTTACTGAAGCATCTTAAGGCGAATGATCGACTGATTCTGTTTGATGAGCGAGGTTCAACTTTTCGTGACTCCCGCGAGTTTAGCGAGTTTTTTGTAAAGAATTTGGGAGCGGCGGGACGGCTTATTTTTGCAATTGGGGGCCCTTATGGATTTTCTTTGGACGTTCAAAGACGCGCCAATACAACCATTTCACTTTCGCATTTAACAATGAACCACCATGTGGCTCGCGTTGTTGCGCTCGAGCAGGTTTATCGTGCGTTGGCGATTTGGAAAGGGCTACCGTACCACAACAATTAAGTCCCGAAATTGCAATGCCTCAACGGAATGATGGAGTTTTGGGAACAGATCTCTAGTTTTGTCCGCGTGTGTCCGATTTGCTATGGTAAATCGGACAGGCATCGAATACTTTGCCCGAGGTGTGCTCGCTTTGCCGAAGAAACGCGCTATCGGCAGTGGGCCCGATATCAGAACGGAATTCCTATTTTATCTCTTTTTGAGTGGACCGAGCGCGCGCATAATTTTTTTAAGGCGTACGCATCAGCGTTAAAAGGCGGGGGCCCCGCGCCCTTCTATCAAACTTTGGCGGCGGATCTTCTGACGTTGCGAACTCAACTGCGAAAACCATTAGAAAAAACTATACGGCGGCCGTGGGTTATTGTGCCAGCACCAGGCCATGTTGGTGGTCAGCGTGATCACGCCGAAGAACTGGCGTGGCAAATCGCACAGCTTGCGGGCGCAAAATACTTGCCGTGCCTTGAGCGCGCTTATGGCGGGGCACAGAAAAAAAGAAATTTGGCGCAAAGATGGTCTGGTTCTTCGATACGCATTCATGAGCGCAGAAAGAGCGAGCTTGACGGCGAAATGCTTTATATCTTTGTTGATGACGTTGTGACGACCGGGAGCACGGCGGCCTACGCCCACATTAGCCTTGGCCACCCCCCACATTTTGAAATATGGACACTATTCAACCGGCCGCGCTTGCGAGCACTAAACTGATTGGCTATAACGTTTTGCGATGCGCAAAGGCCTTCTGATTTTAGTGATTTCAATTCTAACTGCTTCGGGTTTCGCAAAACAGCGCAAGCCCAACAGTAAAACGCGAGCGTTTCAAGCTTTGAAGTCGATCATTCACCGCTATGAGGTAGCGGCCGGGGTGAAGTGCGAAATAAAAAGAACGGTGACGATTTCTTTGCTTGATAAAACTACGGTAAGCGAAGGGGACCTATCTTTATCGAAGGGGCGAGTTCGTGTTGAATTAAACGCCCCCGATGCGACCACGATCGTTTTTGACAGGTCACTTGTTTGGGTGGTGACGCCGACGCCAAAGGAGCTGGGCGGCCGGACGCAAGTTTTGAAAATGAAATCGACGGCTATGGATCGCGAAAGCCAAGCGCCGATCGCCTTGTTATTAGGTGACGAGAAAGCCTGGGACCTGTTCAAAGTGAGCACCCAAAAAAGTACGGGCGATTTGCTTACGGTGAATTTGCAAAAGAAAAAGCCCTCGGAAGAGGGGGTCCAAACAATTGAACTTTTGGTCGATACGCAAAAGAGAGAGATTGAGAAACTGAGCTACTCCGACGACTTGGAGAATGAAACAAGCTTTGAGTTTAGCAAGACCGAGTTTGGCGCGGAAACGCCAAATTCTCTTTTTGATTTTGTTCCGCCAAAGAATGCAGAAATTACGGTGGTGAATTAATTTATGTCTATTTTAAAGACGGGTTCTCAAAAAAGAGTTCATTTTGTTTCCCTGGGTTGCCCCAAAAATCTTGTGGACACGGAAATCATGCTCGGAGCTCTCAGCAAAGATGGGTACGTCGTTTCTGAAGACGCCGAGAAGGCAGACACGGTGATTGTTAACACCTGCGGGTTTATCGAAGATGCGAAGCGGGAGTCAGTTGAAAAAATTTTGCAAATGGCGGAGCTTAAAAAAACGGGGCGGCTAAAAAATCTAGTGGTCGCGGGCTGCTTAACCCAACGCTACAAAGATGAGCTGGTGGAGAGTTTGCCAGAGGCGGATTTGTTTGTGGGCTCTGGGGAGTTTCAAAACATACAGACAATTTTGCGTGGACGAGAAAACGGGACGCCAGAGAAGCGGTTTTTCCATTTGCCAACGTATTTACAAGAAGAGGGCACGCCAAGAATCAACTCTCAAGGGCATCGCGCTTATCTCAAAATCTCTGAAGGGTGTAAAAAGCGATGTGCATTTTGTGCGATTCCCCTTATTCGCGGCAATCTTCAGTCACGAAAAGTCGCGGCGGTGGTCGCTGAAGCAAAACTTCTTGTCGCAAGTGGGGCAAAAGAGCTGATCGTGATTTCTCACGACTTCACCGACTATGGATGGGACCTGCGCAGACAAAATGCGAGCGCGGTAGAATCTCCATACGAGCTTCTCCGGGCGCTCGCGGATGATTCAGGCGCGCAGTGGATTCGCGTACTTTATCTTTACCCCGACGGAGTCAGTGAGGAGCTGGTAGATCTCATACGCACGCGCGAAAATCTCGTTAAATATTTCGACATGCCGCTACAGCATATCAACGATGAAATTTTAAAATCAATGAATCGCCGTATGACACGCCCGCAGATTGAGCTGGCTCTTGAGAGAATTCGCACAGCAATTCCAGCGGCAGTGATTCGAACACAATTCATAGTGGGCTTTCCCGGTGAGACCGAGGAGCAGTTCGACGAGTTGATTGAGTTTGTTAAAGCGCAAAAGTTTGATCGAGTCGGCTGTTTTAAATATTCACCCGAGGAGCAGACGAAGGCCGGAACAATGAAGGGCCAAATTGACGAAGAGACAAAAGAGCGCCGCTACCAAAAATTGATGTCCGTCCAAAGGCGTATTAGCCGTGAAAAACAAAAGCGATTGATAGGCAAAGTTCTCCCCGTGCTGGTTGAGGGTTTTAGCGATGAAACTGAGTTGCTCCTCAAGGCACGAACATCTCAGCAGGCGCCGGAAATAGATGGGATGGTTTATATCAATGAGGGCAGCGCAAACATTGGCGAGTTTGTTAACGTCGAAATTACGGCCAGCCACGACTACGATGTTGTAGGCCGTATTGTTACTTAGTTTGCGTAGTTGTAAATATCTTTGTAATTGCGACCGAGTTCTTCGGAATCC
>DAIDJH010000047.1 GCA_027451425.1 Bdellovibrionales bacterium
AAATCATGCAGCAAGCTAACCAAATGCAGCTCAAAATGAAAAAGGCCCAAGAAGAGCTTGCGACTCAAGAATTTGAAGGTTCGTCCGGCGGCGGTGCCGTAAACGTGAAGGTCAATGGAGCCAACCGCATTCTCTCCGTAACGATAAAGCCCGATGTCATGAGCGCGGGCGATGTTGAAATGCTCCAAGACTTGATTGTGACGGCCGCCAATGAGGCGCTCAAAGTAGCCAGCGAAACTTCGCAAGCTGAGATGTCTAAAATCACCGGCGGCATCGGCATTCCGGGAATGTAATGATTCAGCACATCCCCTCGCTTGAAAAATTAGTAAACGAACTTGCAAAATTGCCTGGCGTGGGGCCAAAGACGGCACAGCGACTCGCCTATCACATTTTGCGAAGCCCGGCCGCTTACAATGATAATCTTCGTGCGGCACTAGAGGGTGTCAAAAATTCTGTGCATGAATGTGCGCGTTGCTTTTCATTCACTGAAAATGCGGACCTTTGCCACTATTGCCTTGATCCAAAGCGAACGGACGAGTCGATTTGCATCGTTGAAGACCCCGCTGATATCATTCGCATTGACACCTCCGGCGCTTTTCGTGGCCGCTATCATGTCCTTCACGGCACACTTTCGCCACTGGATGGCGTGGGCCCTAAAGATATTCGCCTTGAGCCGCTTCTTGAGCGCGTGACTCGAGAGCCGATTCGTGAAATCATTTTGGCATTGGATGCCGATCTTGAAGGCGACACAACCGCGCTTTACACTGCAAAACAATTGCGCGGTTTGAACTTGACGGCTCAAGACGGCACCAGGCGGCCGCTTCGAATCAGTCGGCTCGCGCATGGTATTCCAATAGGGGGCGACATCGATTATATGGATTATCGAACAATCGGCCGCGCAATCGAAAACCGCGTGGAGTTGTAATGTCATTCATCAACTACAACGCCAAAGAGATTCATTGTAAGATCGTCTATTACGGCCCCTCGCTTGGCGGCAAAACAACCAACCTTCAATGGATTTATCAAAAAAGCGTCGCACAAGACCGCTCCGATCTTGTGGAGCTCCCGACCGATGTTGAGCGTACTTTATTTTTCGACTTCTTGCCGATGGAAATTGGCGAGATCCGTGGATTTAAAACACGCTTTCACCTCTATACCGTACCAGGCCAAGTGGTTTACGATGCCAGCCGCCGCTTGATATTAAAGGGTCTCGACGGCGTTGTCTTTGTTGCTGACTCACAGGCCGAGCGTATGGAAGAAAACCTACAGTCCCTTCGTAATCTTGAGCTCAATCTCGAGCAACAAGGCTACGAATTGCGCAATTTGCCGCTAGCCATTCAGTACAATAAGCGCGACTTGCCGAACGCCCTACCAATTGCTGAACTTCGGAATACCCTTAACCCATACAATGCTCCCGATTTTGAAGGCCGCGCCCGCGAAGGCGTGGGGGTTTTTGAGGCCCTCCGCACCGCCTCAAAAGCGATAATCACAACGCTTAAGGGTGGCGAGATTTAGCCTCGGTGTTTTGAGTCAAACCTCGTTTCATGCTATACAGCACCGCATGGAACTCTTGAACGAAATCCGTCGCTTAAAGAGAGATCGAAATGCGCTGATTCTTGCTCACTTCTATGAAGACGGCGCGATCCAAGATCTTGCTGATTTTGTCGGCGACTCTCTTCAGCTTGCTCAGTTTAGCCAAAAAACAAATAACCCTGTTGTGTTGATGGCCGGCGTTGTGTTTATGGCTGAGACCGTAAAAATTCTCTCCCCCGAAAAAACCGTGCTAGTTCCTGATTTAAACGCCGGCTGTTCGCTTGTCGCTCACTCGCCATTTGAAGAATACAAAGCCTGGAAGGATGCCCACCCCAACAGCATACTTGTCAGTTACGTCAATTGTTCCGCCGATGTGAAAAGCATATCGGATGTCATTTGTACATCGGCCAACGCTGAACAAATTATCCGCGCGATCCCGCCTGAGAAGACTGTACTTTTTGGCCCTGATCGAAACCTGGGCTCCTATTTACAAAAGAAGCTCAATCGCCCCATGGAGCTTTGGCCCGGCGCCTGCGAAGTGCACGTGCTTTTTTCCGCACGAAAACTGTTCGAGCTTAAGCACGCTCACCCAAACGCACCCGTACTAGCACACCCTGAATGTATCGAAAGCGTCCTACAATACGCGGATGTCATTGGTTCAACATCGCGACTTTTAAACGAAGTGAAAACCAACCCAGCAAAGACCTTTATCGTGGCAACAGAGCCTGGGATTTTTCATCAAATGAAAAAAGCTCGGCCCGACGCCGAGATCTTGCAAGCTCCCGCTGAAGGGAGCTGCGCTTGTAACGAATGCCCCTATATGAAACTCAATTCGCTAGAGAAAATAGCCGCTGCACTTCACGATTTGACCCCCGCCGTTTCGGTCATGCCGTCTATTGTTGACAAAGCTCGCGTGCCCCTTGAGCGCATGCTGAAAATTACAGCCGGTACGCCCATTCAATGGCATTAAAACCCCCGCCGTTTAGCCTCGTGCGAATCCATGGCGTGCGCGTTAAATACGTCGTGTCGCCGAAATGGCACGCCAAACGCCGTCTCAACCTGAAACAGGCCCTAAATGAGTTTCTCACGCGGCATCAGCGTCAGTTTGTGAGCTTGTCGCATACCCGTCACCTGGGTGGATTTGCCTGCTCAACAACGCCTGTAGGGTTCGACCTCGAGCCTGCCGAGCGAACAGTTTCAAAACATGCGGCAATACGCTTTGCAACACCTCAAGAGTTAAAAAAATTTAAGGGGAGCGCGCTTGCAGTATGGGTCGCAAAAGAAGCCGCCTTTAAATCTCTTCGTGGCCTCAAACAACCACAAACAGTCACGGCCATAGGGCTCGAACGCATTAGATTCTTTAAAAAAAATAATGGCACCCAACTTTTCTTCTTTCGCTTTAAGTTGAACAATTACGATAGATTAGGCGGGGTTGGTGCGGGCCGCTGCGAAATTTCTCGGCGTACTATTATGGGATTTGCCCTTTTTAACCCTTAACTTTCGTCCAGCTCAGCCGATACGTATTAAAAGGCGGAGGAGCAACAATGAAAAGTGAGCGGCGTGTAGCGGGAAGAAAAGCGGTTGAGGGCATTTTGATTAGTGACCTCACCGCGATAACAAATTATGCGGTTATCGCCAAAGCGGGCCGTATCGTAAACGCTTCGACGAGCGGGTTTTTACTAGAAATAGAGCGAAAAGATTTAGTTCCAAAGTCTCTCCGAGAAAATCTCAATTTAGAATCACTATTGGGCCAGCATGTGGCCTTGTATTTACCGCAGATGAACCTTGATCTCGACGGGAGCGTGACTCGCGCTACCCATATGGGTAAGGGACGTTTTGTTGTTGGCGTCGATTTTTCATATGAGGTGCCGGAATATTGGCGCGCCTGCTTGGTCGATCTTTTGCCTATGCCTGGTGAGATGAGCTAGCGCCCACATTCAAAGTGCTGAAAACTTCGGCAACCCCGATTCGCTGATGAGCGCCAAAGAATAGTGAGCCGGTAAAAACCACGACAATGCTTCAAGAATGCCCTGGTGCTCACTAGCGTCAGGGTTACCCAGCGCCTCAAGAGAAAAACACAAATCGTAGTTTTTTCGATCCGTACTCATGACGAGAACCCGCGGATTTGACACGCCGTTATCGTGAAAAAAGGAGCGCAGAATTTCTTGTACGTATTTTGGCAGATACTCTTCAGTTGGCGCCCCCGCATGAGCCGCTTGTCCTTCATGCAATTCAAATTTGGCTGGCAACGACGCTTCTTGAGCTATTTCGTTTGAATCCCCCTCAACAGTAAAGATCCGACCCGTTTGACGGTAGTTCCAGATCATCCCGTAGGTCAAAATTGCATCGGGCATTTCATTTTGCGGGTTTATAACCAGACCAATCCCCCGCGTCGAAAGCCACGAAACTATGTTGCCAAATGGGTCTTTAGCTCCGGTTTCAAGGTCGGCAAGAAGGTACGGCCAACCATCCGGCCCTGTAACAGGAGTTTCGTTTAAAACCCGCAATTGTGCGCCCGGGAGTTCTTTAAAAAATTCGGCCTGCCACACTCCGTCGCGCATGGCCTGGGGAACTTCAGCAAGTTCGTAGATGGATGCCATGGGCGACGTTTTGGAGTAAGCTGCTCACCATGTCAATCGATACCATGCGCTTTATAGATTTTTACGTCGGTGTGCCTCTATGTTTTTTGGCTGGGTTATGGCTGAGGTTCGTGGCCCTGTTTCAAAAAAGAAATACCCCTGTTCAACCCCCACGTCGCACCGTATTTCTTCAACTTTCAGAGATGGGGAGCGCAATTATTGGCGATGCCGCGCTTCGCTGGCTGCGCGCTCAAAATGTCGAAGTTTTTTACGCGATTTTTGAGCGAAATTCGGCGAGCCTTCGTATGGTGGGCACTGTCCAAAAAGATCATGTTTATTTAATTCGTGAAAAAAATTTTCTTACCTTCGCCTTCGATTCGCTGCGGTTTTTTGTGTGGTGCCGACTACACAAAATCGACTCCGTCGTTGATTTCGAACTTTTCTCACGATATTCGGCGCTACTATCAGCATTTAGCGGCGCGCGCCGGCGCGTGGGCTTTGATGCATTTCATGCCGAGGGCCTTTATCGCGGAGCGATCCTCACCAGACGCGTGACCTACAACCCGCACATGCATATCTCGAAAAACTTCATGGCATTGGTCAAATCGTTAATGTCCGCCGATCACGATATTCCATTTTATAAGGGCGTGATTACTGATGACGAGATTAAACCACAAAAAGTTGTGGTGACTGAGGGCTCAAAAATGCGTGTCCGCTCCGCACTCAATCAACTGGGCGGAATCGATGCGCAAACAAAATTGGTTATCATGAATTGCGCCGGCGGAGAGTTTCTGCCACAGAGACGCTGGCCACAAGTCCACTACGCCAAGTTGGCGCAAATGATTTTAGATAAACATCCGGATGCGCGCGTTTTACTGACTGGCTCCCCGAGCGAATCGCTAGAGGTCGATCCCATTCGAGTCATGGCCGCGCGCGATCGCTGCCACAATTTTGCAGGCCGCGTTGCTTTTGAAGATCTCACGGGATTGTACACCCTATGCCGCCTTATGATTTCCAACGATTCAGGCCCGGCGCATTTTGCAAGCCTCACAGATCTACCGACATACGTGTTCTTTGGGCCCGAAACCCCGAGCTTATACGGCTCTCTTGGCAACTTCACGCCGCTTTATGCCCATTACGCATGCTCTCCGTGCGTAAGCGCGTTCAATCATCGAAAAACGGCGTGCCGAGATAATAAGTGCCTGCAAGCGATCACACCAGAAGACGTTTACTCGCATATTGTCCATCACCTCTAGAAATCGTGGACCATCTCTAGAAGCCGATATTTGGGCGATCTTGACGCCCAAATCTCGTGCTGCTCCCAGTGCTGGGCTTTGAGCCATGCAGGCATAGCTTCGTCCGGGCGCGTGAGTAAATAGAAATGGTCACCTTTCGGCAGCGACTGCGGAATAAATTCATAAAATCCAACGCGGTCGATGCCACGAAGTTTGTAAACGGGCTCTTTCATATCGTATGTAAGTGCCGCAGCCCATTGATGGGTCTGCGTGAACAGCGGCTTGTAGGGCTTTAGTTTTTCGGCGAGTTTTTCGTACTCGAACGCATTGGTGACATGCCCACTAAGTGGGCGCAGCGGCGGCAGTACAAAAACGGCCAACGCAAAAATTAGGCCGGCGCCAAATACCGCAACGTAAATGCGCGTAAAAAGCCGAATGCGCGGATGAAACACCGCGAGCGCAAACACCGCCGGAAAGCCCACAATCGGCCAGTTTGCTTCAACAAATGACTTAAGCGCCGACGAAAAGAAAAAGACGAACGGAAACCATGCAAAATAAATAAGAAACCTTGCCGACCGTTCAGGCTTGGCCCGCAGAGCCGCCCAGACAATTAGCGGAAAAAGCAGTGCCAGCTCCTGAAGGACATAGTCATAACTCCATTCAGGGTTGTAGCTATTGTTGTGAAAGCCATGAGAAAGCTGGAATCGAAATGAAATAAAATCATGCCGGTAGTTCCAAATGAGAACAGGCAATGAAAACAAAAGCCCCGTGAGAATAGTGATCACCACGTAACGCCACTTCACCTCACGCCATCGTCGCTCCAAAAGTAAATAGAGAAAAAGTGGTGGCACAAATAATACGGCGTTATATTTTGAGCAAAAACAAAGGCCAAGGGCCGCACCCAACGCCCCATAGTTAAGCGGAGTTGGCGATTTCTCGAGACGAATGAAGAAGTAAATGGCCAGCGTCCAAAAAAATAAAAGCGGAATATCCGGCGTAACGATGATTGAGCCGGCTCCTAAAAAAGGTGAAAATAGATACAGGAGGGCGAAACACCACAAGCGCTCGACTCGATGCCCGTCGTTTGGTAAAATTTCACTCATGATGAGCAGCCACACGGCGAACGTCGCCTGCCCGAGCAGGACGGCCGGGAAGCGCACACAGTTGGCTACAGGCTCAAGAAAATGCCCCAGCCAGAACAGCCATGCCACCATTGCCGGATGATCGTAATAGCTGAGCTGGAGATGGTGAGACCACACCCAGTAATACGCCTCGTCGGCAAAAATCGGGATGAACGCCGCCATCACGAGCTTGATAGCCAAACTCGACCAAAATAACCGTCTCATGTGTGGAATGGACTTTACAAGTGCCCGTTGCCGATGTCATATTGCGCCTCGCAAAATCTCTTCGCGCGATAGGACGTTAGCTCAGTTGGTAGAGCGCCACCCTTACAAGGTGGATGTCGTGGGTTCGAATCCCTCACGTCCTACCATTTAACGCGAACGTAGCTCAGTGGTAGAGCGTTGCTTTCACACAGCAAAGGCCACAGGTTCAATCCCTGTCGTTCGCACCATTTATGCTTGTACAATTAAGGTTATGGCCCAGAAAGTTTCTTCAGCTGCGCGTATCCAGGCAAAGTCGAAAGATCCGGGACAACTACGATTTCAATACGCCGATTGGCAGCACGCCCCTGATCCGTATCATTCGACGCCACGGGATGCGTTTCGCCAAAACTTGCGGCACTTACACGATTTGGTGGCATTCCAGCATCTAGCATCGCCTTTAGCACCGTCATCGCCCGCCCCGACGCAAGCTCCCAGTTCGATGGATACTTCGCCGTTTTAATAGGGACATTATCCGTGAACCCTTCGATTTGAAATCGGCGATTTGGCACCGACACAAGTAAGGGTGTTACCTGTTGAATCGTTGTTAAACCATCCGGTGAAAGTCTTGATGAGCCCGTGCCAAACAAAACATCGCTCGACATTGCCACGACCATCTGCCCATCCACAATTTTGATGGCGATTTTACCCGTGTCAGTCAATGATTTGAATTTCGCCGTCAGCTCTTCAAATTCCTTGATGCGCTTTTCTGCCTCTAATTTTTCATTATTGAGGGCCTGCAATGCCTGCTTCATCTCCGCAACATGACCTTCAAGCTGCTTTCTCGTACTTTTGCTTTTGCCAAGCTTACCCTCAAGGCTCGCGGCAATATCTTCTTCGCCTTGAATTTTACTTTTCAAATCTTGAATTTGCTTGTTGTCGGCAGCCACCTGAGTGGTGAGATTCGCGATTGTTGCGGCGTCATCGTTTTTCATTTTCTTGAATCGGCTGGCTGAGACACATGCAGCAAGACCCGTCAAAACGAAAGCCAAAAAGAAAATCTTCGTTGTCGATTTTGTCATGAACCACCCCGTTGTTTATGCTCTATCCTGCCAACAGACTCCTGAGCATCCAAGCTGTTTTTTCGTGGAGTTGCAATCGTTGAGTTAAAAGATCTAGCGTTGCTTCATCGTCCGCCGCTTCAGCGATTGGCAAAACCGACCGCGCCGTTTTTACAACTGCCTCGTGACCCTCGAGTAGCTCCCGAATCATCTGATGAGCCGGCACCATTTCGGCGGCTTCGGCAATCGATGAAAGCTGAGAGTACTTTTTGTAGGAGCCGGGCGCATAAAGCCCCAGCGCGCGAATTCGTTCGGCGATAAGGTCAAGCGCATTCCAAAGCTCGGTATATTGGACCATGAACATGTTGTGGAGTGTGCTGAACATGGGCCCTTCAACATTCCAGTGAAAATTGTGTGTCTTGAGATAAAGGATGTAGCTGTCGGCAAGTAGACGCGACAACCCATCTGCAATTCTTTTCCTGTCCGCTTCTTTTATGCCAATTTCGATTTTCATTTTTATCCTCCTGTCTACAGCCGTTTCACCAAAGAAATTTAGTCGCGCAAAGGCATCGCGGCAAGCGTATTTGCCGCCATCACCGTCTTCTCCAAACCTGTTAGGAGAAGACGATCTCTACAATGTCGACGTAAAGAAAAGATATAAATTACTGAATCGGGATCAAAATGTATTGAGGTCCCGCGTGGCGCACCCGCTCACTATTGACTGGATAAAATGAAATCCCCGTCACAAGGTCAGCCGCCGCACAACTTTCGGTTGGCTGCCGACGATACATTGACACCCGCACCACGTATTCCGTGCTCGAAAAAGGCTGAGTCAATATCGCGCGTGCGTACCGCGCATTTTTCGGCAAATACGTTGTGCCTTCGGCGTAAAGCTGCCCCTCACGATTGTATTGGGTAATTTGCAAATACTCGAGACCCCTGCGGCTGCGACTCTGGCGCGCATTGATCACAACAATGTGCCCGGCGTACGCCGAAATAATTTGCGCTTTGACGGCGTAGCGCCCCCGGATTTTGTGCCAGCGAATTGGACACTCTAGGGGAGACGGCCACGGGAAAACATGTTGCGCTTGTGCCGGCCTTACCGACAAGCACGTGAAGGCCATTAGCCCCACAAAAAGCGCTGAATAAACTTTATTGAAACTTCGCACAACCATTCCCCCTTATTTTTGCAATAACACCCGGGCATTTTTATTTAAGTAGTACCCGTTCTTCGCGCGAAAAATATATTTTGGCTTTTCAAAATCGGGCTCGATCATTTTTCGAAGCCGCTTTATCGTCACATACAATTTATTATCGTGAACTCGCGGATCGTATGACTGCTTCCAAATCTTTTCTACAATCACTTCTTTTGAATGAACCTCGCCCGGAGATTTTACGAACAACCTGAGTAAATCCAGCAAAATGAACTGATTTTTAAAGTCGACGGCCCCCCTCTTC
>DAIDJH010000048.1 GCA_027451425.1 Bdellovibrionales bacterium
AAAGTCGGTTGAGTCAATTTTGCGCTCGGTGCTGACGAGCTATGCTTGGACGATCGTCGAAGCGGAAACTGGCAAAGCGGCGGTCGAAGCCGTGCGCTGCCACTCATTCGACTTGGTGCTAATGGATGTGCGCATGCCCGAGATGGACGGGCTTGAAGCCTTACGCGCCATCAAAGAAATCGACCCGCGAATTTTTGTCGTCATCATGACCGCACACAGTAACCTACAGGACGCCGTTACGGCGATCAAATACGGAGCATTCGATTATACCGAGAAACCAATTGAGCCGGACAAACTGACCAATCTCGTTCAACGCGCGCTTGAAACCAAAGAGACGGTTTCGAACGTCGCGCTTTCAAGCCCGATTTTAGACGATGACGTCGACTCGAAATTTGTCGGCGCTTCAGAAAAAATGCGCGAAGTTTTTAACTTGATCAACCGACTCGCCAATGTCGAGACCACCGTGCTCATCCGCGGCGAAAACGGAACCGGAAAAGAACTCGTGGCGCGTGCGATTCACCAAAACTCTCCGCAAAAGCATGGACCATTCGTGGCGATCAACTGTGGAGCTATACCTGAAACTTTGATGGAAAGCGAACTGTTCGGTCACGAGCGCGGTTCGTTCACGGGTGCCGTCGAAAGAAAAATCGGTAAATTCCAACTCGCGAACAAAGGCACGCTATTTTTGGATGAAGTCGCCGAACTGAAGCCCGATTTGCAAGTGAAACTTCTGCGCGTATTGCAAGAGCGAAAATTTATGCCTATCGGCTCGAATCGTGAAGTGCGCACCAACGCGCGCATCGTCGCCGCGACCAACCGTAACCTTGAAAAAATGATTGAAGACGGAATGTTTCGCGAAGATTTCTTTTATCGCCTCAATGTTATGCCGATTTTTATGCCTCCGTTGCGCGACCGCCTTGAAGACTTGAGCGATCTCGTCCAGTTTTTTATCACGAAATTCAACAAGGCGCATGGTCGCACCATCACCGGGATTGCCCCCGACGCCCTCGACACGTTACGCCGCTACCGTTGGCCGGGGAACATTCGTGAACTTGAAAACGTGATCGAACGCGCGTTTATTGTCGAAAATTCGAATCATATTTCGGTGCAGGCACTACCCGAACACATCGTCAACGAAGCGCGAAATAAGGCAAGCATCCCCATATCGGGCAAGTACACCGGACCGCTCAATTACGATCTGTTTAAAGAAGCCGCCGAAAAGGAATTTATCGAGAGCGCTCTCAAAGCCAACGATGGCAAAATCAACAAGACGGTAGCGCATGCAAACATCCCGAAGAATACGCTTCTGCGCAAAATCAAAAAGTACAACATCGACGTTAGCAAATTCGCGAAAGATTAGTGCGTTACATCAGACGGGCGCGCGCCTTTCTGACTCGGCGGCCGATTTTACGTATGGTTCGACCGCATTCATCACCATCTCGGCTGTGATTTTCTTCATGCATTCGTGAGTGCCCAGCGGACATTCTTTATGCCCGTGGCGCCCACACGGTCGACAACCTAAATCTATTTGTACGACGGCGGATTCATTCGTCCACGGACGATAACCTTGACGAAGCACCGTAGGGCCAAAAATCCCCACGACCGGCCGCCCGGCCGCCGCAGCAAGATGCATTGAGCCGCTGTCGTTTGCAACGATGACTTCGGCACGCGACATCAACGCGTGCAAATGCACAAGGTCAAAGCGCCCGGCAAGCGATCGCACCTCTATATGGGCATGAGCCTCAGGTCGCATATACGTTTTGGCATGAATGTCACGAATGCTTTCGCAAACTTCGCGTTCGTTGCGAGTGCCCACTAAGTACACATTCAACCCTTGCTCTTTAAGTCTTTTAATCAATTCGGAGTACCCGTTCGACGTCCATTGCTTTGTGGTCCACTGACTCGACGGCGCGATCACAGCATAAGGCCGTTTCACTTGTGCGAGAACTTGCTCTAAAGCGACTTTGTCGCACTCTACGGCCATCGAGTATTCGACAGGCAACGGATGGGGCCACGAGAGCATACTCGTCTTTGTGTGTAAATTGTTTTGCTCTCCGCTCAAATAAATTTGCTTAAACTGTTCATCAGTAGACGGATCAATTGGCGACAAAAGCGCCAAAGCACGAAGCGGTTCTGGCAAATTCATGGGCCGCTGAACGCGCAAATTAAAAAACGGTCGATTCCACCATTGTTGATAGGAAATTTTTTGTTCAGCGCGAATATTCCGAAGCGCAAGTGCCGTGCGTACGGATTGATGAACCGAAACCAAATACCGGATGGAGTGACGCGATAGCCGTTCACGAAATTCTTCAAGCCCGGTGATGTTGCGCTTATCAAGTTCGAGAACTTCGTCGACAAGCCCAAGTCGTTCAAAGAAATCGCCGTAGCCGGGGCGGCAAACAAAAATAAGCGAGCTTTGCGCGTCGATTTTTTTAAGCCGGCGAATCAGCGGTATAGTCAGTAGGGCGTCGCCCAAAAATGCGGTTTGAAAGATGACGTTGGTTTGCACCCCTGACCACTCCCGCGAGGATGGATTTCAGATCGACAAGATCATAACACATCGGCGACTTGTGACAAGCACGAGACCAGCACGGCGAACATCGAGCGCTCGTCAAAACTTTCACGCCACGGTCATACAAATCGATCTCATGCGCGCACGTCGGGCCAAACCACGCCACCACCCATTTTTTCATCGCTATCGCGAGGTGCATGCCAAGACTATCCCCCGTAACAACTATGTCGCATGCCGCAACACTGACAAGTCCGTCACGCAGCCCACGGGTCGTCGGAGAATCGATTGCCGGCAAGCCATGAGCGATACGTTGGTTTCGACTGGTGTCTTCCGGGCCACCTAAAAGTACAACTGAATGCCCCATCGACGACAACGCCGACACCAACTGTCGATTTGATTCCACCGGTAACTTCTTATAGGGGATGACATCGCTACAGCCCGTGTTCAACCCGACGATCAACTGGCTCGGTTTTGCCCACAACTTTCTACGCTCCGCAACCTCTCGCCACTCTCGGTCACTGAGTCGAAGATCGTATTCGTCGCGATCAAAATTTGTGAGTTCCAATGCCTCGGCCATGAGCTCCGTCTCAGGTCGCGTGTTTTCAAAGAACTTTTTTTGGTTAGATAAACCGATCTGCCATAAATTTTCAGCGGCGGGAGTGGCTGGAACAATCGCACCCGTGCGCGCCTGCGCGACAAATCCGAATATCTGATCAACTTGAGTTTGTTTAAGCACGCCGACCGCAACGAGCGACTTATCGACACAAAAACCGACATCAAATTCAAGAGCCGCCAGCGCCAGCATGTCATCACGCGATGTCGTCAGAACACGATCAATCAACGGGTGGCTGCGTAGAAGCGCGTCGGTCGGCGCTTGCGTGACCCAGGTTAAATGGCATCCTGCATATTTTTTATGAATCGCGCGCAGAAGGGATGTCGAGCGAACAACCGCGCCCATTGCCCCCAAATGAATAAACAGGACCCTGGTTTTCACAAGATCGCGACTTGCGCAATTTTCTTTGCAACCGTCAGCGCCCGCGGTATTGTTCGGTGAACTTGCGTTGTGGCGCCCGCATGGCTTGTAACCGTTGAAATGACGGCAATGCATTTCGGCCATGTCCTATTTTAACACCACACGAAGCGATCCCAGTAGGCCAGTTGCAAGCGCTAGCATGGGTCTATCCGCAGCGCATGTCACGTACCTTTGTCGAGGCTTTTCAACTTTGCGATCAAAGAACCAATTTTTATTTTACATTCGATTTTGACCGGAAATTTTCGGTCGTCGTCGGTCAGCCAAATGTAGTTTTCGCCAGTTGGTTGAAATCGGCCGGCCAGATGAAAGGACGGTTGCACCACAAGAGTCTTAAAATCACCAGCCTTTGTATGCAGAGTTTCACGACGTAAAACTTGGCCGTTAAAAACATAATTCTTACCGTTGTCGCTCACGCGAAACGCGAGCTTTTTACCAGGTTGAAGCGTAAACGTCCGCAGATAAAAAATCGCGCTGATGACATTTTGCGTGTAGGGGTCGATCGCCCACTGCAGTTTTCTCTCTTGTCCATGGCTGTGACCGCGGTGAATCACTTTTTCCCACAAAGTGGCTTCATTTTTATTCGAATCAAAAAAGACCTTCGTCTCCTTTTGCTGAGCCGATTCATGCATGTCGATGGAATACGTTATCGGAACCAGCGATTCGAAATCCACGAACGTTTCAGCAAAATCCTCGACTGAGTAAAATAGCGAAAAGGCTTTGTTCGATTCAGCGCCAACCGTGAAATCGTACGCTTTTTTGCTATTCACAATTTTGTAGGGTAACACCTTGAGCGAGAGGTCACCTGCCACAATGTTAAAATACGTCACCGAAAAAATTACTTCTTCACCGGGCCGAAACGGATCGATCTTGGGGCGGCGGCCAATGAATCCCTCTGAATCTTCGAGCGTCGGCAAATGAACGGCGCTTTCACTCGCTTCTAGCATGGGCACCTTTTTTCTCCGTTTGTAATGACGTTTTACCCATCGACAATGCTTACAATAGTACTTGCGATGTTTGAGACGACTCTTATGCCAATGTTTATAGCGACGCTTGGTTGCCGCCACTTTTTCCGGCGTTGCCGCCCCCCCAGCGTTCGAAATTTTAACGAACTTCGCATACTCTTCGTTGATATCTTTAAATCGCGCCGAGCTCTCCTGCATCACCTTTTTGCTGGAGCAGCCCGTGAGCACCACGACACTTAGACTTGTAACAAGAAGGGCACTCAAGACGCGAAACGCGAACCTTAAAATGCCATTTAATAGCGGAATTCTTTCCATCGTCGGTGAACCCACATCCACTGTTCCGGATGCTTGCGCACCCATTCTTCAATCTTGTCACAGTAGCGTTGAGTGTTCACCTGGATATTTCGCTCTTTATCACCCGTGTCGACAAACGGGATTTCCGGTTCAAAAACGACAGCAGTACGACCGTCGGCTAGGCGATAGGTCAAAGCCGGAATGACGGGTGCGCGCGATCGCTCCACCAAAACGGCCAAGCCCATCGGCGTGCCAGTTTCACGACCGAAAAACTTCGTCTTGATTCCGATTGGCGGACCCAAAAACTGATCCAGCACAAACCCAATGATCTCGTTCTGTTTCAGCTTTTTTAATATCGTCAAACTCGATTTTCGATCGGGGATCAAGTCTAGTCCAAAGCGCCGCCGGATTTGAAACCAAAAATCATTCAGCGCACGCCACTTGAACTCCTTCGTGATCGACGACAGCCGGATCCCATTGAGCGCAAATGCGACAGTCGCCCAATCGCCATTACCGATATGAGAAACCAAAAGAAATGCGCCCTTACCCTGCTTTTGCGCGTTTCGTATATTGTCGAGCCCTTGGACTTCGAAATGATCCGCATAATCTTCGAGCTCGGCCGCCGGCAATCGTAAAAATTCGACGAAGGCTCGACCCAAATGGCAGATCGACTTGCGTGCAGTCGTCACTCTTTTTTTCTCGGACCAATCGGGAAAACAGTTACGCAAATTTTCAAGAGCAACGCCACGTCGAATGCGAAAAATGTCGAACCAAATAATGCCCAAAAAATCGCCGATCGCCATTTGTACCGACATCGGTAGGCGATTCACCACCTGTGATAATAAATTAATGAACGCAACTGAGAATTTTCTCATATAACCATTTGACCCGTAAGCTTAATTTTGGCCGCAGTTCAGCTTGCCAGAACAGGTCGCTTTCATGCGTTAGTGGACGGAGTTTAACCGCGTCTTTCTCCGTTGTTAAAATTCTCTTCGCTTTGTAACTGCGCGAAACCGCCACCACCTTTTGAATCTCGCCACGTGAATACTTGTGATGATCGCGAAATACGAAATGTTTTTTAACATCGAAATTTTTCGCAATCAATGTTTCAAAAGCGCGCGGATTACCAATCCCTGAAACTAAAGTCACCGTTTCAAATTCGCGCGGCTCAACAGTGTCATGTCCATCAAGGCGAATGAGCTGGCGCACATAGTATTCCGATTCAATCACCGGGATCTCACGCCCCCCGATTGTTTCGTCGATAAATTCAATAACGGCTTGCTTACGCGCCGGAGAAACCAAATTTACTTTATTAAGAATGATGCAATCGGCCCGACGCAAGGCTCGAGCTGCCTCGCGCCCACGCCCGGCAGGGATAACCGCGTAATTTTCAATAGGCTCCATGCAGTCCACCACAACAATATCGACCTCACGGTGCAGTCGTCGATGTTGAAATGCATCGTCGGCAAAAATCACTTTCACATTCGGATTTTCGGCCAACAGTTGCTGCGCGACCTTCACGCGATCGCGCCCGACATACACCGGTATGTTGAGAAAGCGATCCGCTACCATCGTTGGCTCATCGCCGAATGTGGCCGGGTCAGCTCCCGCCGGCACTCGCGCTATCGACGATTCAAACCGTCCCTTGTAACCGCGCGATATAACTGCCGCGCTCAAATGATTTTCGATTGCCCATCGCAGAAGTTCACAGATGATTGGCGTTTTACCCGTTCCGCCCAAAGTCAAGTTGCCGACGCTAATTACGGGGACAGGCAGGGATTGCACGCGCCATATCCCTCGGTCGTAAAACCAATTACGAATGCTCATGATGAATCTGTATACTACGCTCAAAGGACGGAGAAAAATTCTCATCATATTTAGTTTATGCTCGCCGTTGTGCTCAATTTAATTATGCAAATACCGTTGTAGAATCCCCGCGACTTTATCGGTCGCGCCCTTTTCGCCCAACAATTCCCTCGTACGACAGAGCTCGGACTCGACCTGTCGATAGTGGGAGTCATCGTACAAGAGCCGCGACAATTCGCTTTTCAAGCGCTCCGGATTTGCCTGCTCTTGAAATAACTCAGTCACGGCGTCTTTGCCAAGAATCAAATTGATAAGCCCGAAAAACGCAGTGCCTTTAACAAAACGTTTGGCCATCCACGCTGTGACGGCATTCATTTTATACATGATCACCATCGGCCGCTCCATAAGGCCGACAACAAGCGTTGCCGTGCCCGATGCGCATAGCACGACATCCACAATCCTTGTCATGCGCAGCGGATCATCTTTCATAAAAATAAGCGGCAGATCTTGATTGGGGATCATCGCCTTCACCTGCTCGAAAGAAACGGTCGGCGCGAGCAGCAGAGCAAATTTCAATTTTGGATTTTCGCGATGAAGAAGTTCGGCCGTCCGCAGTTGTACAGCCAAATGGTGCCCGAGCTCGGATGGCCGGCTACCCGGCATGAGACCAACGACCTGGTCGGCTTTGGTTAAGCCGTAACGGTTCCGCCACTTTTCGCGTTCACCGGCGTCAAATAATTCCGGTGAAATTTCGTCTAGGAGCGGATGCCCCACGAATTCAACATTCACGCCACGGGTCTCATAAAATGGCTTTTCAAAAGGCAAAATAACCAGCATTTGATCGACGTATTTTTGGATATGCTGAATGCGGCTCGTGCGCCACGCCCAAACCTGCGGTGAAATGTAGTAGACGATTTTAAAATCTGTGCCAATTTTTTTGCCAAGGTTCTTTATTTTTTTAGCTAGCCGCAGATTAAAACCCGGATAATCGAGAAGCAGGATCACATTCGGCTTTCGTTTGACGGCTTCATCTGCCAGTCGGTGAAAGACCTCGCGAATTTTTCCGAAATGCTTGAACACTTCAACAAAACCGACGACAGCCATTTCTTCAGACCGACCGATAACTTCAAATCCAAGCCGCTCCATCTCACGGCTGCCCACGCCAAAAGCACGAATGTGCATACCGTCGGGCCAACGATGTTGTTGCTCAACTCGCTGCCAGTATTCAAGGAGTCGTTGTGCGTACAGACAACTCGACGCCTCAGCGGCGACGATCATCACGTTCACTTCGTTTTTCGATTGCGCCAATGATTTGCTCCGCCAAGCGAAGTGCGCGCAGACCATCCTCGCCGGTCACCACGCACGGTTGATCCGAAAGGCAAGAATCGACAAAAGCTTCGGTCTCTCGAAGAAGCGCGTCGCTTTTTTCGAGATTCCAAGATTCCATATCAATCGGCGGCGAACCTTCACCGTTCCACTCGCCAGTTTTTGTAAATAGACGTACCTCACCTGAGCCGAAATCCATTGATAAATATTGTGCATCTTGAAAGACGCGGAACTTTCTCTGGCTATTGAGACTGACACGCGATGCTGTAACGTTGGCAACCGCCCCAGAAGAAAACTCGATTCGCGCATTGGCAATGTCATCAGTGCGCGTAAGAACGGGAGTGCCAACTGCGGCGACCGATACCGGCTCGCTTTTCACCAAATGCAAAATCATATCGAGATCGTGGATCATAAGATCGAGAACCACGTTCACGTCGACACCACGAGGCTTAAAAGGAGCCAGCCGATGACACTCGATAAAAAGCGGTTTTTTCAACTTTGCCTCAGCCGCCACAAGCGCCGGATTGAAACGCTCGACATGCCCAACTTGCAATTTTAATTTACGGGAGCGGGCTAAATCGCAAAGCGTTTGTGCCTCAGCGCTCGTCGTGGTGATGGGCTTTTCGACGTGAAGGTGCACACCACGCTCCAGAAAAAACTTGGCGATTTCAAAATGCGAGGACGTCGTTGTCGCGATCGTCGCGGCATCAACTTGCCCCGCTATCTCTTCAAGCGATGAAAATGTACGCACGTTCAATTCACGCGCCACTTCTTCGGCACGCGCCTTATTCGCGTCGTACACGCCAATCAACTCGGAGCGATCAATAAGTTTGTACTTCTGCGCATGAAAGCGACCAAGATAGCCGACGCCGACGACGGCCGTCCGCAACCTCATCTCGCCACTCCCGATTTTGAACTTTTAATGAAGTGAATGAGGTGCTGGATATGATCGCTTGCCTGGCATTCTTCGGTGATTTTCTGCAAAGCCTCGTCGACCGTGCGATCTCCCATGACAATAAACTTAATGGCACGCGCAATGTTTTCAACTTCGTCCTTAGTAAAACCGGCGCGCTGTATACCAATTTTATTGGTAGCCCGCGCCCGGGCCATTTCACTCCCTTCAGCGATACAATACGGGAGAATGTCTTTTCGTATATGACTTGCCCCGCCGACATAGGCATATCGACCGACGCGCGCGAATTGAACAATCCCGCACATGCCACCTATCCGCGCAAAG
>DAIDJH010000049.1 GCA_027451425.1 Bdellovibrionales bacterium
CTCCTATTGAACCCTGGGCAAGCTCCGAGAAAAACTGCATTCGGTCAAGTTGTCGGATCAAATAGCGCAGACAAAAATCCGAAATCTCTATATATTCTTTTGGATCTACGGGCGCACCGTCTTGAGCAAATAAATCTTGAATGCCCACTAGCCCCTGAAGGGGCTGTCGCAAATTAACGATGCGGTCGACGACAAAACGGTGTGTCGCGTTCGCAATTTCTCGCGAGGAGAATTCCGCACGGAATAATAAATAGGAATTAAAAATCAAAGCGACCGTCAGTAGCCCGCAAAAAAACACCGCCGTAGATTGCCATCCCACCGCCGGATCAATTGCCATACAAACAATGCCAAAAAAAATGACAATAGCATTGACGACGGCATAAAATTTGGCGCGTGAACTCACTAACGGACCCCTTTATTCATGCGTACCGCACCTTCATGTTAACCCGAATTCCCGCACTCGTGCTAATTTAACCGCCAAACGTATCAACTTGATATGTTTAGTGAATCAAAACGAGACGGTCACATCCCGCGCCTCACTTTTCGTCAGAAATGTGCCGATGTAACCACATGCAAAGTTGGCTTCGACGATCTATAATGATGACGTTGGCTTTATCGACGGTCGCAGTTTTCACTGGCTGCGCGACAGAATCCCCCTACCGAGAGCCGACAAGAATCTTGCTTCCGACTGATCTGAGCACGTCGCAGATTTTTCACAACTTGCACGACAGAATTGCGCTATATAAATACAAAATCGCTTTCGAAGACATGAACGTCGGGTTATTGGTCACCGCGCCCAGGCAGTTTTCATTTATGAGCGGCGATCGAAAAATCCTTGCCCGACAAGTTGTGCAGGTTCGTCAGGAGGGGGGCGCCGTCAAACTTCGTCTTTCTTATGCCTGCGCCTACAAAAATGCCCAGACCTTTTCACCCTGTCTTGCCAACGACGCCGACGCAAACCAAAAAATTTCACATATCGATCGTGGCTTTATTACGCTCGTGAAAAAAACCATCCGTGGATCATCCAATGTTGCCTATACGCCCGCCCCCACGCCGCGCGCACCAGCTGCAACGCCCAAAGTGACCGCAGCTAAATCAAATTCATTTTCTGACTGGGGCGCTGCCGCCAAGTAACGGTCTCAACGGCAGAGATGAAATAACAAAAATTACACATTTTCTGTGGTGCCAATATGACACGGGGATGCAGTGTCAATAACAGTCACGCGAGTGCCGCGTTTTGCGCCGGCGACGATTAAAGTAGAATTTTAAACACCTGGGGAAGGAAAATTCGCCGGCATGTTTATTGCGATGCGTTATCTGCTGGGCTGTGCGGATGGGCCGAAACAGCCTTTTGAGCTTCCAATAATGAAAGTATTACTTATGACGAAACACCTACTCGCTTTGTCCCTTTTGCTGACAATGGTTGTACCTTGTCGCGGCTTTGCTGTAGGCGCCAGCCCACAACAGCAGCAAATTTTAAGTTTTCAAAAATGGAAGGAGCGAGAAATACTTGCCGCCGACAATCGCGTCGCACGGTTAAACAATAAGATCGTACAGCTCCGACAAAAGCCCAGCGATCAGACCCGTCAAATCGATCATCTTGGAGAACAATTGCGAAACGCGCTGGCTGCGGCAACGGTTGTCCACAATCTGACGGAAGATGACTACATTACCGTTTATCTGCGACAGTTCGCCCCAGCGCCGGGAATGGTTCAAAAAATAGCTAAGTCTCTCAACCGCGACGAGGTCGCAGACCTCCTCACGATGTATCTTAGGTCAAAAAATGGAACATAAGGCCCGGCATTAATAAAATTTGCATCCAGACACCTTGACAGGGGGCGGGGCAGGTCCATATTGATTGGCGCTTTAACATAGAGGAGGTTCATTTATGGCGAAAGCAACTGCTGCGGAAGTGAAGGTTCGCCCTTTGCACGACCGGATTCTCGTGCGTCGGGTGCAAGAAGATGAGAAAACGGCTGGGGGGATCATTATCCCAGAATCGGCTAAAGAAAAGCCCCAACGCGGAGAAGTTGTCGCAACGGGCAAGGGTCGCGTGACAGAAGACGGCAAAACAATGCCGCTTGAAGTTCGCGCTGGCGACACAATTTTGTTCGGCAAATATTCAGGTACAGAGCTCAAGCTCAATGGCCACGATTATTTGATGATGCGCGAAGAAGACGTTTTAGGCGTTCTAAATTAATCATTAAAAGAGGGAAAAACCATGAGCAAAGAAATTCGTTTTAGCGAAGACGCGCGCGGCTTAATTTTGCGCGGCGTGAACACACTAGCCAATGCGGTGAAAGTCACTCTTGGTCCGAAAGGGCGCAATGTTGTGA
This sequence comes from Bdellovibrionales bacterium, assembly GCA_027451425.1. Classification (GTDB taxonomy): domain Bacteria; phylum Bdellovibrionota; class Bdellovibrionia; order Bdellovibrionales; family UBA1609; genus RBG-16-40-8. Next base: position 2,337 of record DAIDJH010000049.1, read on the forward strand.
TCGAAAAATCTTTTGGCGGACCACTTATCACCAAAGACGGCGTAACTGTTGCCAAAGAAATCGAGCTTGAAAACAAATTTGAAAACATGGGCGCGCAAATGGTGAAAGAGGTTGCCTCGAAAACCAATGACGATGCCGGTGACGGTACAACAACAGCCACGGTTTTGGCGCAAGCCATTTACCGCGAAGGGGTAAAGATCGTGACGGCTGGGCACAACCCCATGTCCGTTAAGCGCGGTATAGATCGCGCCGTTGAAACTGTAAGAAAAGAACTTTTATCCTTATCCAAGCCGGTGAAAAACCCGAAAGAAGTGGCGCAAGTGGGCGCGATTTCTGCAAACAACGATCCTGAAATCGGCGAAATGCTTTCAAAAGCGATGGAAAAAGTTGGTAAAGAGGGCGTTATAACTGTTGAAGAGAGCAAGACTGCGCAAACCGAACTCGACGTTGTCGAGGGGATGCAATTTGATCGCGGCTACCTTTCTCCGTACTTCATTACAAATGCCGAGCGGATGGAGACGGTTCTTGAAAACGCTTATGTCCTCATCCACGACAAAAAAATCAGCACGATGCGCGATCTTGTGCCTGTGCTTGAAAACGTAGCACGTGCGGGTCGCCCGTTATTGATCATCGCTGAAGAAGTCGACGGCGAAGCTTTGGCGACGCTCGTTGTAAACAAACTGCGTGGCACTTTGCAAGTTTGCGCCGTAAAAGCTCCGGGATTCGGTGACCGCAGAAAAGAAATGCTCCAAGACATTGCGATACTCACCGGCGGCGAAGTGATCAGCGAAGAAATGGGCCACAAGCTTGAAAACGTGTTGCCCGAGCATCTTGGTCAAGCAAAACGCATCGTCATCGACAAAGACAATACCACGATCGTCAATGGCGGCGGCAAGAAGGCCAATATTGAAGCTCGCGTAAAACAAATTCGCGTCCAAATCGATGAGACGACAAGTGATTACGACCGTGAAAAGCTCAAAGAACGTCTGGCTAAACTTGCTGGCGGCGTAGCGGTTATTCATGTGGGCGCTCCTTCTGAAGTTGAAATGAAAGAGAAAAAAGCCCGCGTTGAAGATGCCCTAAATGCAACTCGCGCAGCCGTTGAAGAAGGTATTGTCGCCGGCGGCGGCACGGCATTACTTCGCGCTTCTCGAAGCTTGGATAAACTGAAAGTGAGCGAAGAAGAAGCGTTTGGCGTGAAAATCATCAAGCGCGCCTGCGAAGAGCCGCTTCGTATGATCGCTGGCAACGCCGGTCTTGATGGCGCCATCGTGATCGATCGCGTTCTTCAGGGTAAAGAAGTAAGCTGGGGTTTCAACGCGCTCACCGACCAATATGTTGATCTCGTTGAAGCGGGCGTAATTGATCCGGTTAAAGTCGTGCGTTGTGCGCTTGAAAACGCCGCGTCGGTTGCATCGCTCATGCTAACGACTGAAACTATGATCGCTGAGGCGCCAAAAGAAGAAAAGTCGGCTCCCATGGGTGGTGGCCCAGGCGCTCACGACATGCCCATGATGTAATTAAAACATGTAATACAATCCGCCGGAGAATACGTCTTGTTCCTGACTTGACGTCGATCCGGCGGAAAAATCGCTCGCGAAAATATCGAAGTCGAGCTCAAACCGAGCCTTTAAGTTCACCCTAAGTTGTTTATCTAAAAATATCCCAAACTGCGTTGCGCGATTAGTGGATGACCCCGATGATGTCGGTGATTCACTGAGGTGCGGGTCGTACATGTAATAGAAATTGGCCCCAATACCGTATGGTGACGACGCAGCCAGAGGGTACCAACCCGACAGCCCAACCTCGGGCCCAGAATACGTCTTTGAAGTAATTCCCGCGGGAGTCGATTGATCGACAAACATGTCATACGATGAGTAGCCAAACAAAAATTCAAGTTTTGGCGCGCTCACAGCATCAGCTAGTCGAATGTTGTAGCCAAATAAAAAATCGTACATCGAGAGACGGTGCGAAAGCGTTGACGGCGACCCGCCGGAAACAGGATTGCTCGTCGAAATGATCCCCTGCCGAATGTGGGCGTGCGCGCTCCACTCGGACGTGAGCCAGAGTTCACCGTCTAAAAAAATTGTCGGGAAAACCGCAGCCGAATCACTCAAAGCATTCGGGGCATTCTCGGCGAAGCGCCCAACGCCAAAGCGCGCGCCAACCATACCAAATGTCGGTTGTTTCGTCGGCACCCACGCGGTTGGATTTTTGCCATAGTTCACGTTCGCCCCCGGCTGTGCCATCAACACATCCTCGGGGGTTTGCAAATTCGACAATGAATTCGTGTTTGGGTAAACGATCCCCTTTATGGGCCCAATTTTGGAATTCACTTGGATCGCACCCGCATCCACTTCGGTTACGATGCGCCCAAAGCTAAGCGTATCGTCAACCTTAAGGAGCCGGACTTGTCCTATAATTTCCTTTTCTGAACCCACAAGAAAGTCGAACTTTGGGTGCCTTTTAACTTTTATAATTTCGATCACCGATAGAATTTCGTTCGGCACGACCCCATCAATGCGTCCAAGATTCACTGTTACGCGTGTGCCTTCACGACTCAAAATGAGCCCGCTGTAGGGAAGTTTATGTAAAAGTTCATGCACCATTTTTTCGGCTCGATGCTCAAGCGCTGTTGTATCGAAATTTTCGATGCCCGTTTGCGCCGCCTGCGCGATCAACCGCTTGTCACTTTTGAGAAAAAGATCCATTTTAACGCTGATGCCCGCTGGCCCTTTTGAAATGCTGACTGCGATGAACGCATCTGCGGGGAAGTCCGCAAATATTTTATCGACCGCCGAGGGGTCTTCTTCTAACTCATCCGGGGTAGTGATCGGCCCGGCATAATTTGAGTCTAAATAATTAAAGTGATGCGAGCCCTTGAGAAGTTTCGTCAAATCTTTTTCGATCGGGCGCGCGTACACTCCTTGTAAATTGTCAAACACCGGCAAAAGCGAAATTGATCGAACCGTTAGCTCCGCGTCCGCGTCACTTCGATAACTCGTCTGATCTTGCGACCACGCGCGTATGGAGTAGCTTGTTAGCGCGACCAGGACAATGGTCGCAAGCGAAATTATCCGCATAAATTTATTCTCGCGAGCAATCTCGATCAAGACAAGCAGCAAAAATTCCGAAATGAGATCTGTGAAATATTCAACCGTTTGGATTTTTACTTTTGTTCTCTCATGTGGGCTCTTAGGATTTTCTGCAAAAGCCCCGGCGCAAATAGATCCCTCGACATCGCTGCTGCTGCATTCGAACAATGAGGACGACGCGGGACTCGACTCAAGTCGGTATGTCACTAGACCAAAGCCTCACGTACGGACGGCGCGCACACCTCAAGCGCCACAAAATACTCCGCTCGCCGCGGCCGCCGCCTCACAACCGCCAAACCCCTCTAAGCCCGCAACACCCCCGCCGGCAGTGGCCACCCCGAAGAGCTCGTCACCATCATCTGCACTAACGCAATCGGCCGCAACAAATTCTGCTCGAGCGGCTGAGCACTGGTACACCCCGCTCCCCCCAGGGGTATATCCCGAAGATTCGCGCTATAACATCGCTGACCTTTCGGTGGCGCCTGGCGTGTTCTATGCTGGAGCCGCAAGCACATATTGGTATCGCCGCTACTTTACGAGTGGGCCTTCTGTAGACGCGAAAGCTGATTTCTGGCTCAATCCAAGCGTTGGGCTAACCTTTGATTATTTCACCTCACTTGGCGGAGATATTCACGCCTCACCGACAACGGATCAATCCACGCTTGCGACAACGCAAATTTTCACCGGCAGCCTCAGCTATCGGACATATATGTCGGATTCTCGCAACTCCCCAAGTGTCACCTTCAGCATCGGCTACAACGATTATCAATTGAACGTCGCCAAAAGCGAACTAAATAGAATTGGATTAGTTACATCTGGTCTTGATTTTGGATTTCTCATGAAGTACCCAACGACCTTCACGCGGGCGTGGCTTCTCAGCTCTGAAATTTTGCCGCGCTTAACCGTCTCGGAACAGCCTACCGGCCTTTCGATATCAAGCGGCAATAGCCCGTCAGCCTATGCCGTTAAACTTGGCTTCGGGCAAGAGTTTATGCTCAACAAAGATTATCAAGTTTTTTGGGAGCTCACGGAACGCTATGACAAAGCCGTTTACATGGGCTCCGCAAATACAGTCGATCCCGCAACGGGAGAAACTCCAAGCGGCGTGGATGTATCGACAAGTACGACGACCCTCAATATCGGCTTCACTTGGGGCGGATAGGAAGAATCACCCGCTGCGCGCCGGGCCTACTCGCGCTCCACTTCACTCGGGATCGGCAGCTTTTCCGATTGCTCGAGAATTTCGCGTTCTTTTTTCGCTAACCACGCCTTGTACCAAAGGTAGAGCGCCAGCATGATAAGAAAACCGGCCACAAAATATCTTTGCATTCGAATGGCCATACCAAGTGCGGTGTCAAGATTGCTTCCGAATATCCAACCCACGTAGAGCCAAATCGGTACGCTAATCAGCGCCGCCGCTCCGTCAAGAAGCAGAAACATTGCCGGCCGCACGCCCATGATCCCCGCAGTGAGAAAAATCGGTGCGCGAAGGCCCGGCAAAAAACGCGTGGTGAAACAAATAAACCTCGAGTTACGTAAAACTTTTTGCCTCGCAATTTGAATTCGGCTTTCAGTAAACACCGATCGAAAAATCGGCAACTTGAATACGCGATATCCAAAAACTCGACCGAAAAAAAACAACATCACATCGCCGGCGAGCACTCCCACGACACAAAGAACGGCTACCATCGGTAGCTCAACACTTTTCAGTGCCGCGAGCAGCCCCGCCGAAATAAGCGTGACGTCTTCGGGGATTGGAACACCTAGACCACACGACAAAAGTACACCGAAAATCAAGACGTAAGCCCTGAAGCCCGAAAAGCCCGAGAGAAAAGTTATGAGTTTAATGGTGAATTTGGCGTGCTCCACAATGAGTGCCCAGAGTATAATACATATTATGGGATTCAAACTCGTTATCGTGGATGATGCAGCGTTTATCCGTGAGGCGATGAAATCGCTCTTGGAAGACTCCGAAATTCAATGCGTGGGTGAAGCTTCCGATGGTGAAGAGGCGCTTCAGGTGATCGAACGGTGCCAACCGGATGTGGTGATTCTAGATTTGATACTTCCGAAAAAAAATGGAATCGAAGTCGCTGCGGAACTTATGAGAAAAAAATCAAGAGCGCAAGTGATCGCTTGTTCAACTGAAGGGCAAGAAAGCCTCATGATTCAAGCGATAGACGCTGGTTGCAATAATTTTTTAACTAAACCCTTCACTGCGGAGTCACTTAAAAAAGTTCTCTTCGCGGCACTCGCCAAACCGCCGAAAATTCGTGCGGCCGATGCGAGCTGATAAACAAATTTAAGGAGGTATAACATGGAGACCATCAGTTTTATTTTCAAAACCACTCTGGTCACAATTGCTGTGATTTTGGTTATGCAAATTAAATGGGGGGGCCAAACAATCGAGCGCCACACGATGCGCGCACTCAATTCAGCGCAAATCGTGAGACCGCTGAACGAGACGGCTCACGGCGCAGCGACTCTTGTCCGAAACGTTTGGAACCTTATGTGGTATTCAAAACCAACAAAGCACGCCCACGATTAAAAGATCGCGGGCTCTGCCGGCTATCGCGTGCTGCCGGTCGCTGACTGAATAATTGTTGAACTGCTGCCTGCGCCTGTCCACGCGCCCATGCGCGTTCCCGATGAGCTGCATGCGCTTGCCTGTATTGCCGACAAAGTCAGCAGCGAAAATGCTATGGCTAAAGCTAGGGTTTTCATAAATCGTTCTCCTCTTACAATAACTATAATGCGAACTTTGTGCCAATCGCCCAGCAGCGTCTATTGTGGTAGAACCGTGAGGTTTCAACTACTTATCGACACGAGCCCGACCGGTCTTTAGTTAAACTTTTGACAGTTGTCGAACACAAATCGGCCTTACTGCTTTCGCCGAGATATCGCCGTGCAAGCTCGGCAACCGGCGTTTTTGACTGTTCAAGTATACTCCCTCGGGGAGCAATCCGTTTTGTACAACCCGAAACGCAACCATCCATGAGTTGCGCCGCCGTCGCCGTTTCGGTCGGTGCGATTTTAGGTGTCTCATTTTGAGACAACGCCCGAACATTGGCCGTAAGTGCGAAGGCAAACACAATTAAAATTTGTTTCATATACAGCTCCAGTATAACACGAAAAGCTCGCTGCCGCGAGCACCTCAAATATTCGTGATGTCCGCCGTCGCCGGTGAAATCAAATCCATCAGATTGCTAAACATATTGGCAACCTGAAGCTCGGCCATCGGATCGGCTGTTTTTTGCGCGTCTAAGCGATTGATGGTGCCATCGCTATTGTATTGAAAGTGGATGCTGCCAAGTCCCGGACGGGTAATGACCGCAGGCTTACCCGGAAAGCGCTCATCATATGTGAGAAGAAGTTTTTTTCGGGATTGATCTTCAATTGTTTTGATTCGCCCCATGAAGTCCCACGTAAGTTTTGCATATTGGCCGTCGGAATTCTTTACGACTTGAAGATTACAGCGGTGGGTGTCGTAAAAAAACTTTGTCGTAACGACCTTCGTGCGGTTGTGCCCGCTGCTAGGCCCACGTTCGTTTATTTTAGCCACGGTTTCGGACAGCTTGTGGCAGCTATCCATGTACGCGTATGTTTGATGCATGTTCGGCATCGATTTAGATTCCAAATCGCCATTTGGATAGTATGTAAATCGTGTAATCAACTTGTCTTGCTTAATCTCCGTGGGGCGGCCGAACAATTCGTGATACTTCGTAAGTATCGAATG
>DAIDJH010000050.1 GCA_027451425.1 Bdellovibrionales bacterium
CCCCCATTGAATACCGACTAAAAAATTCGCTCTGTTCCGCCGGCGTACGACTTTGTTCAACCGGCAGCCCAAGAACCGCAGCGAAAGTTTCATACCTTCGCGGATAACGAAGAAAATCAAAAATCAAGGGCTGATCATTGATGCCATCACCCTCGCGCGCGAAATTCAAATGCGGTCTTTGTGTGAGACGATACCACTTCCACCGACCGCTTTCCGACATTGGCAAAAATGATCGCGCCAATCGATTATCAAGATAAAAGCGATGCCCCACCCAAAGTTCTGTGAGGTCACGAATGTGAAGCGCAAGTTTATGATGCTCGGCTTTGTGAGAAAGTAAACGTTTCGCCGCTTCATCGACCGTCTCGCCCCGCTTTCTCTCGTGCAAAGAAATAATCGCGTTGTGACTCAAGGGCGATGGGCCAAGCTCCAGCGCCCAGTCGGTTGCGTACGGCCCCGAAAATTCAAGAAGCGTCGATGCCGTATTTTTCTTACGAAAACTGATCAAAACTTTTTCTGATGGGATTCGTGCCGCCGCTTCTCGAATATGCGCTTCATTTAAAAGATCATCCCGCAACTCGAAATAGCGCACGCCCATCTGCAAGAGACGTGCGAAAAAAAGATTTCGGCGCCATTCGTTTTCAAAAATCCACGGCTGCACCGTAATCGAAGCATCGAGGTCGGCGGGCTTTAACCCAATAAGAATTTTTTCAAACTCATTGGCCCGATCCCAACCCTCCCCAACGGTGATTTGTCGGTGCGCCAATTTACGAAATCGCTCTTCCCTCTCTACAAAGCGCGATTGGTACTCCTCAAGTGGCGTCACATTTGAATCAAGCCTCGGGCGATCTAAAAATATTCTGCCAAATGAGTCCGTCTCGCGTCTCAACCACCAAATTTCAATGTCTTCGGGGAGGGAAAAAGAAAAGCCAGCGCCAAGCGCGATATATAAATCTTGATTAGACGTTTTATATTCAAAATAAATTTCATGAAAGACCGCCGCTTCGATTTCACGAAATTTTGTTTCGCCGGCGGCAAAAATTTCTTCGATCGATTTCTGCGTGCGCGCGGCGATTTCAGCATCGAGATCCATGAATTTCGCGCGATCCGAAAGCTTGACCTCGACATAGTAACCCTCGAGTCGCTTCAAAAAACTCGACTTGCCGGCGCCGCGATGTCCAATGATCCCCGTAATCATCGCGCACCCCGCACAGATGCCGATTGTTGGCCGGTGATCTGCACAAATTCAGGAAAACTTTTTGACACGACTTTCATATCCTTCACTTGTATCGGAAAACCCGCCCACCGCGCAACCTCGGCCGCCATGGCCATGCGATGATCGCGATCTGGATCAAAAACCCAAACTGTTTCGCCTACCGGCCTTGTCCGCGTCGGATAAATTGTAACCCGACATTCACTTGTGCCGACGACTTCGACCCGCGCGCCCATCCACTCGATCAATTCACGCGCCCGCTCCAACCGGGACGATTCTTTGAATTTAAGGTGGTCAACGCCGGAAATTTCACTTTTTGAATCCGCAAGCGCGCACAAAACCGCAAGCACGGGAAACAAATCGGGGCTGTTGGTGAGATCGACGGTCAGTCCTCGCTCAAGCTTTGATTTCTCAATGCTCAGCGTATCATTTTCATGTTTCAGCGATACACCCATCTCAGATAGAAGTTTTACAAAAATCGCATCCGGCTGAAGACTTCGCCTCGGAAAGCCCCTGATTTCAGCATGACCGGCGACAGCGGCGAGTGCTGCAACCGAAAATGCGGAGCTTAAATCGGGCTCAACCGTATACGGCTTCTCCCAATAAATTTGTTGCCCGGATGGGATGACATATTCGGGACCGCGCCCTTGCACGCACATGCCAAAATCACGCACCATTTGAATCGTCATGCGGAGATAGCTTTCAGAAACCATTTTTTTTGAAATCGAAATCGGCAATGCAAACGGCAAACCCCAGGCACTTAAGAAAACGGCCGAAGCAAACTGGCTCGATCGCTCCGCGTGAATGTGAAGACCGTCCACCGCCAATCGCCAACCTTGCGAGCGAATTTTCAAACAATTCGGCTTAAGCTCAGCATCAACCCCAAGTTGACTCAGTATCGGAATCAGCTCACTTTGCGGACGAGAGAAAAGTCGTTCGCTACCTGTCAACATATGCACGCCGGGTAGGCGCGAAACGCGCAATGCCATAAATCGCAAAACTGTACCGGCGTCTCCGCACTCAATGGGCTGTTCCCCAAGGTTGAACAATGCCTGCCGCATCAATGCAACGTCGTTCGCTTCGCTTTCTCCGGCAATTTTCACACCCGCAGCAAAGCTTTGAATCACAAGCGCTCGATTTAGTATCGATTTTGAAGCGGGAATTGTACCGCTAAAACGAAAATTCATCGCCTCACCCAGCCCAGCGAGTCGGCGAAGTCAACGATCTCGTTTACGCGCACCCTTTTAACTATCGGCTGGCCCGGCATTTTCAGAAAAACGAAATTGATTTGGCCACCGCCCGCCGCCTTTTTATCGCTCGCAATCGCCCGTACCAGTTCCGCTCTATAAATTTTTGAAAACTCCGGCGTGGGGAATTTTTCTAAAAAAGCCAGCGCCCTCTTCGTCTCGCTCGCGCTCATGATTCGTTTTTTATGACTAAAGCGAACGGCAAAATCCAAACCCACCCGAACAGCGGCGCCGTGACTGAGTCGAGAACCATCGTATTCGCTACTCCATAGCTCAATTGCGTGCCCCAGCGTATGTCCTAAATTCAATACAAATCTTTTGCCCGACTTCTCAAGTGGATCGCCCTTTACCACCCGCATTTTAGCACGCGCCAGATCGGGGAGTAACTCCCACAACAAAACAGCATCTAGACCTCGCGCGACGTTCATCTTTTGAAACAATTTGCCACCCGCGATCAGCGCCATTTTTTGCGCCTCTCCGTATCCCGAAAACAAATTTTCATCGGATTGCGAATTCAACAAATCTGCCACACAACACACCGCTCGCGCGGGGTAAAACGTGCCGATTTGATTTTTGTGCTGATCCACGTTCAATGCGGTTTTGCCACCGTATGCCGAATCAATGGCCGCAAGCCACGTCGATGGGATCTGGATAAAGCCCACACCCCGCTTTATCACACTCGCAAGAAAACCAGCGGCATCGCCAACCGAGCCCCCGCCAATGGCGACAATCGCGCATTGATTTCTGGGGCGCCCGTCTAACATCGGCAAAAGTTTTCGCACAAGGCTCGGGAATTTATCGACATCTTTCAGGCTTTCTCCGGCCTCCACACCCAGACTATTTGAAAATAGCCCCAACCAGTCGGCAACTCGTGGAATTTCTAGAAGCTTTTCATCGTAAACAACAACAAGATTCGAGGCTCGCGCAATTTTTTGCAGCCATCCTTTTGTGGGAAGACTTTTTTTATTTAATATAGACGTTTGCAAAATTATCAACTCCGAATGGACTCACCTCATATCCCATCACATTTTTGCGCAAAGCCTTGAAAATCGTATTGTTGGCAATCGGCACCCACGGAATTTCTTGGTGAAAGATCTTTTGCGCTTTTTTATAAAAGCGCGTGCGAATTCGTACATTGGATGTCACGCGCGCCCGGTCTACCAAAAATGAAAACTCTTTGTTGCACCAATGCGCACGGTTATTGCCCGACAAAATACTGTCGCACGATAGCAGGCTATTTAAAAAATTGTCAGGATCCCCGTTGTCGCCCGTCCACCCCTGAAGACTGAATGCCATTTCGCCCGCATGCGCCTTTTTTAAAAAAGTATGCCAATCGAGCGCTTGAATTTTAACTCTCAGGCCAATTCGCGCCAAATCAGCTTTAATGAGCCTTGCCATTTTTACCGGATCGGGATTGTAAGGTCGTGAAACATTCGGGCATGTCAGCGTTATTTGAAAGCCCCTCGGTATACCAATTTCGCGCAGCAGTTCTTTTGCCTTTTCAGGATTATAGCGATAATCGGGTGTGGTGCGGTCAAATGACCACATCGTCGGAGGTATTGGATTTTTCGCGACCTCCGCCTGCCCGCTGTAAATCTCTTTAACATATTCCGCCCTATTGAGGGCGTAATAGACTGCTTGCCGAAATTTCAAATCGGCAAATGGCATTCGTTCAACATTAAAAGCAAGATAGCTCAAGTTAAGCCCCGGCGCCGCCATAACTTTTAACTTAGGATTTCTTCTAATTTGAAAAAGCGTTTGCGGCGGAAAATTCGAATTGATTTGACACCGGCCGCGCATCAAATCGCGCAATCCGGCCGCCAGGTTTGGCTCAATCAAAAATTCAAGATTGTTTAATTTCGGCGCGCCAGCAAAGTAATCGCGATTTGCAACATAACGAATGTCACGCCCCCGTTCGTACGATTTAAAGATGAATGGGCCTGTGCCGACCGGCAACGTATCGAGATTTTTCAATTTCTTTTCTCGAATCAATTGATCGGCGTATTCTTTTGATAAAATACTCGCGAAATCCATGGCGAGATCGGCAAGAAATGGCGCCTCAGGCTGAGTGAGCTCAAAGCGAACCGTCAAATCATCGATTTTTTCAATATTTTTAATAAGCTCCGGCATCTGGTCGGCTTCGTAATCCGGATACTGTCCGCCACCGATGAAGTGAAACGGATTTTTTGGCGAGCGCATTCGATCAAACGTAAAAATCACGTCATCGGCGTCAAAATCCCGCGTGGGAGAAAAATATGCCGTTTTCTGAAATTTAACCCCCGGTCGCAAATGAAACGTGACCGCTTTACCGTCAGGTGATGTCTCCCAAGATTTCGCAAGACCTGGGATCACTCGCATAGTTTTATTATCCATTTCAACTAGCCGATTATAAATTTGACGCGAGCTCGCGTTGAATGTGGCCCCGTCTGTCGCAAGTTGCGGATTGAAGGTTTGGGGATTTGCTTCGGAGCAAAAAATAAGCGATTGCGCGTGAGCCGATAATGCGAACATCAGTATGATCCAGAATAATCTCATGTCGTTTTTGACCAATCGATGGGGCCAAGTCCATACTTTTTCAAATATTCGTTCGCCTTTGAAAAAGGGCGGCTGCCGAAAAACCCGCGATGCGCCGAAAGTGGGGATGGATGCGGGGCCTCAAGCACCAGGTGGCGATGGCGATCAATGAAGGCGCCCTTTTTCTGCGCGAAGCTCCCCCATAATATAAACACAATGTATTCACGGTGCTGATTGAGATATTGAATCGCAAAATCCGTAAACTCTTCCCACCCTTTATTTTGATGCGAACCCGCCTTGCCGGCCTCAACAGTTAAAGTCGCGTTTAACAAAAGTACTCCCTGCTTGGCCCAGCCGGTTAATGAGCCGTGTTGGGGCCTTTCAATGCCAATATCATTTTTTAATTCAGTAAAAATGTTTACAAGCGAAGGTGGGATGGCGACTCCTTCTTTCACAGAAAAACACAGACCATGCGCCTGATCGGGCCCGTGATACGGGTCTTGGCCCAATATCACGACCTTCACCGTATCCAGCGGCGTTAAATTAAAGGCAGCGAAGTACTCCGACGGCTTGGGATAAATATTTTTCTTCGCCTGCAGCTCATTCATAAGAAATGTCCGCAGCTCCCGCATATAGGGTTTTTGAATTTCTTCTTGGAGTGCCGCTTTCCAATGGGGTTCGAGCTTTATCTGGTTTTGCATCATTGTCTTAAATAGTTTAACGTTGAGTCACAGGCAAGGTCATGATGAATCGTACAAAGAAATATAAAACTTTTCACAAACTCACCGGCGCTGGCAATTGCTTCATTCTGGCGGAGTTGCGCGACGGGCGAATGCGCGCGCCCAAAAGTCAGCGGCGGCAGTGGGCGCGCGAGCTTTGCAACGTATATACCTCGATTGGCGCCGACGGGCTTTTGTTTCTCGAAAAATCGCGCTTGGCTGATTTAAAGTGGGATTTTTATAATGCCGATGGTTCGTCGGCTGAAATGTGCGGTAATGCCGCCCGCTGTGTGGCGGCCTACCTATTACAGCGCAACAATAAGGTCACGCCGACAACGGTCCTCACTCGCAGCGGGATTATCGAGGTCGCCCCGCTAAGCCACGGTCAGGAATTTCGCGTCACTATGCCTATGATTCGTAAAATTGAAACCGATCACGATTTTGATTTTATCGATTCCGGGGTGCCCCATGCCGTGGTCAGACTTCAAAAACCAAAACTCCTCGCTGCTTTCGATTTTCTTTCTGGGCGGGTTGAGACAATTCGCGCTCTTTCTCGCTTTAAAAAGCGCGGGGTAAATGTGACATTTTACACTGCTGTGCCCGGACCTCGACGTCATATTCGCTCCCTCACATTTGAACGCGGGGTTCCCGGTTTTACCCAGGCCTGTGGGACGGGCGCTGTTGCCGCCGCAGCTTCGTTTGCCGCTCACTCCCCGAAGGCGACCGGCGGTCATGCGCGTGCCGATCGAATTCAAGTTGATGTACCCGGTGGACGACTCCATGTTGACCTCGGCGGCGAACGGCCGATTTTAACCGGCCCCGCACGCTACGTCGCCGAGTTGCACGTCTCCCTATAAGAGCGTATTTATACAGCCCAATGAGCTTAGATAAGAATAAACTTTGCGTTCCCTTAAAAGTCATCGAGCGGGTGAATGAGTCTTCTGATTCCGTAACGCTTGTGCTTGAAATTCCCAAAGACAATGAACTGAAGTTTCGCTATCGCGCGGGTCAATTTGTGACATTTTTTTTAGACATTAACGGAAAAGAAATTCACCGCAGCTACTCACTTTGCACAAGTCCCGACTACGATCAAAAATTTGCCGTAACTGTAAAACGCGTGCCTGGTGGAAAAGGCTCAACATTTTTGACGGAGCAAACTCGCGTCGGCGACATTCTGTGGACTACTCCACCAGCGGGCAGATTTGTATTGCCTGAAAAAATCACTGAGCAAAAACTTGTTTTCTTTGCGGCCGGCAGCGGCATAACCCCTATATTTTCGCTGATTAAAACGGCGCTAAAAACGACAAATTTACCGTGCGTTTTATTCTACCAAAACCGGAGTGAAGATTCGGTGCTTTTTCGCGCGGCACTCGATGCCCTTGCGCAAACGTTACCCAATCGACTCCATGTCACACACGTGCTTTCAAGCCCGAGCTCAGGCTGGCAGGGCTTAAGCGGTCGCGCTCACCAAGGCATGATCCGCGAATTTCTCGTGCGTTACAAAATCGGTATTCGCTCGCTTTATTTTTTGTGTGGCCCCGATGGTTTTATGGAAACAGTCACATCGACCCTAAAACCCATGGGGGTCGAATCAACGAAAATCATACAAGAAAGCTTTGCCGCCAGCGCAACGCCGATCACGCCCACGTCCGGACTATCCTCTGAAAAAGCAGGGGCGGCGCCGGATTTAACTGATAAAGTGACGATCGGCGATCTCTCATCGCTTGCAACGCCCGAACAAATCGAAGCCGTGGTCGATGGAGAAACCAAAATTGTTCGTTACAAAGGCACCTCATCCATTCTTGAAACTCTTCTCGATGCAGGGTTAAATCCACCCTACTCATGCATGGATGGCACCTGTATGGCGTGCATGGCAAAAGTCGAAAAAGGGCTTGTTTACCAAGCGGACCCCGGCATCTTATGCGACGATAATATTGACGCCGGCGAATGTCTCACCTGCCAGGCGCGGCCGGCCGCAAAAACCATACGTATTAATTACGAAACGTTTTAGTGATAAAGTGTGCGATTTTCTCAATCGCCTTCGGTGGGATTTCATGCCCGCCAGAAAACGTCATAAATTCGCCGTTTAAACCGGCATCGGTCAGCAACGAGTAAAGATTTTCAGCGAACTGAAAGCCCAGCAGCGGATCATTTTTGCCATGACACTGAAAAAACGGCACGCCGTGCGCGCGTGGAGCGAGTTCCCGCCAGCGCGACTCGCAAATCACAGTTCCCGACATAATCACAAGCCCCGCGGGTGGAGTTTTTGCCGTAAACGTGAGTTCCGTGGCAAGAGTTGCGCCTTGACTAAAACCTCCAACAATAACGGACGAATGTTGCATTCGCAGCTCTTCATACAAGGCAAGTGCTGACGTACGCGCCGAGCTCAGACCTTGCGGCTCTTGTTGGCTCAAATCCGCCGGCTCACCCATCCGCAACGATCTCTCAAGAAGTTGCGCATCAATCGGGTACCATGCACGACCGTGCATACCTGGTGCTGAAATAATTTTTAGCGGCGCATCCGGAAAGACCCAAGTGACGTCTTTTGACAGCGACATTAAATCCGCAAGCGGCAAAAGATCAGCCGCATCGGCCCCATAGCCATGGAACAGCACAACAGCCGGCCCACGCACGGCGCCTTCAACGATCAAAGTCTTGAGTCCACCGATTGTCTTCGGTTTAGCCTGAAATTGTGACATCATCGATGTTGTAACAAGCATAGCGGGAACAAACAATGAGTTTCACGCCTTCGACGCTGGCGCAACGCGCGACCGAAATTAAGAATCAGGCGGCTGAATTTAAGAATCGCCACAGTCGATTTTTTGCGCCGGCATTTTTTGTCGGCGGATTTTTGTTCGACGCCGTTATGCTCGACCGCATCGATAGTCTCAAAGCCATTCTTCAACAGGCCGTTTACCTGCTTATCATTCTGCAAATTTTAAAATTCAAAACTCTCGAGGAGTGTAAGGTCTGGCGCCCCTCAGGTCGCATTGAAAAATATTGGCATTACAATTCCGAAGCTCTTAACTTTTTTCTCGGGACGCTTCTCAACATTTACACGCTCTTTTATTTTAAAAGCAGTTCGCTTGCGACGTCGGCAATTTTTATTTTGCTCACCTTCGGCCTTCTCGTTCTCAACGAAAGTCCGCATTTTCACAAAAGGAATTTGCAAATCAAATACGGCCTTTACTCCGTCGCTATTTTTTCTTTTCTTTTTATCATCGTCACCATGACATTTCAGTTCATTGGCTCTCTGCCATTTCTTATTTCAATCGCAATTGGCCTTTTGCTTTTTTACACACTCTACAGAAGTCTTGCCGCCAAAATAGTCGCCCCCGCCGAAACGCCAACGGCAACGGCAACGGCAACGCCAGAAAAACCTCCAACAATAACGGACGAATGTTGCATTCGCAGCTCTTCATACAAGGCAAGTGCTGACGTACGCGCCGAGC
>DAIDJH010000051.1 GCA_027451425.1 Bdellovibrionales bacterium
CGTGTCTTGCGCGCGAACCATAATGTCATCCGAAGCAATCGGTATCAAATGACTCATACAAGTATCTCCCACGCTTTTTTTAACGCTCGAATCAATTCTTCGATGTCGCCCTCATTGTTGTAAACCCCAAGCGACACTCGCACAGTGCCCGTGACTCCAAACCGCTTCATAAGCGGTTGCGTACAGTGGTGTCCCGTTCGCACGGCAACACCCTGTTGATTGAGAAGCTGCCCAATGTCCGACGGGTGCACGCGATCCACAACAAAACTCACAATGTTCACCCGCGAAGGTGAATCGCCTATCACGCGCACAAACGAAAACTCCTTTAACTTCTCAAGAAGCCGCGCGGTCAATTCCTGCTCATGTTTAGAAATTTTCTCGGCTGAAATGTCACGAATAAACTGAATGGCATGACCGAACGCAATCACCCCTGAAATATTCGGCGTGCCCGCCTCGAAGAGCTGTGGCGGCAAAAGAAAGGTGGTTTTCTCTTTTGTCACTTCGGCGATCATCGCGCCGCCGCACTGATACGGGGGCATTTCAGAAAGAATCTCTCCTCGTCCGTACAACACCCCCACGCCAAAAGGGCCGTAAAGCTTATGCGCCGAAAACGCGAGAAAATCGCAGTTGAGCTTTTGCACGTCGACGTTTCGGATGGTCATGACTTGCGCGGCATCGATCAGAGTTTTTGCTCCCATTGATTTTGCGGCGGAGATAAATTTTTCAACTTCATTTACGGTACCAAGGCTGTTCGACGCAAAAGTCAAGCTCACCATTTTTACTTTTTCGTCGAGCTGATTTTGATACGCTTGAAGATCAAGTTCGCCGGCATCGGTAACGGGAATCCATCGGATATGAAAACCGATTTCGTCCGCTAAATTTTGCCATGGCACAATGTTCGCGTGATGCTCCATCTCTGTCAAAATCACGACATCGCCCGCACGCAAAAATCGCCGCCCCCAACTTTGCACAACAAGGTTAATCGACTCCGTCGTACCTTTTGTGAAAACGATCTCAGTAGCATCTTTGGCCTGAATAAGCCGCGCAACGCTCGCGCGCACGTCTTCGAATTTTTCGGTGGCGCTGTCGCCAAGCGCATGCGCCCCACGGTGGACGTTGGCCGCCTCATACGCATAAAAATGCGAGATCGCCTCAATAACCGCTTTTGGTTTTAATGCCGTTGCCGCGCTGTCGAGATACACAAGCGAATGGCCGTTGATCTTTTGTTCAAGTGCGGGGAATTCGGCCCGCGCCCCGAGTGATGTCATGGCCTCACCACTCCCTCGCTGCGGCTGCTGTCCGCCGAAAGCTCGGCGGGCAATCTCGCGTGAATGCGCTCCATGATGTTTTTAACAAACCCGCCCGTCATTTGTTCGAATACGTCGCGTTGGTACGCAATAGCCAACGCATGCCGAGCATCCGCGCGATTGAGCCCTCGGCTCATCAGATAAAAAAGCTGCGCTTCATCGAGTTGCCCGACCGTCGCGCCATGTGTAGCCGCCACATCATCCGCGCCAACGTCAAGTTGCGGTTTGGTAACAGCTTCGCCTTCACGGCTAAGAAGCAAACTTTGGCTAAGCTGACGCGCGTTGGACTTTTGCGCGCCGCTTGCAATCTGCACGTGGCCGGTGAAGGCCACTCTCGCCCGATCATTCACAACCGATTTGATCAGTTGTTCGCTTTTTGATTCGCCTGACAGGTGCCGAACATTTGAAACCGTTTCGATCCGCTGCTGTCGCGTGGCCAGAAGAAGAGATCGCAACTGGCATTCCGAGTTCTGCCCCGCGAGATCAACATCCACTTCGTTGTGGATCAGTGACGCTCCAACATTGAGGGTTAATCCGTTGAACGTGGCCCTCTCGGGCAAACGCGACTGAATTTTATTATTAACTTTTGCCTCATCGCCAACCCAAAACGCCTGCCCATAAGTGACGCTCCCGCCGACGGCGATATCAAAATATGATTCGTTTTCAATGTTGAATGCAATATCGTTGATCGCCATGTGAATTTCGACAACTTCGGCTTTTCCCCGCACGCGGTATTCGTGCCGGCACGGAACTAAAAACGACTCTTTCGATTGCCTCGTGCCCAATAAATTTCCGTAAAGTTGAACAATCAAAAGTCGGCCCTCGGGCGATTCGGAAGTTACTTCTACTTTTGTGGCCGCGCCCCTTTCGCCCGACGTGACGCGCACGTTAGCCGTTGAGCTTGATGCGCCCCCAACCCGAGCTCCGTTGTAAAAATACACGACGTCGCCGGCGCTCACGCGCGGAGAAATATTCAATAGTTCCGTCACTTCATCCGGCACGCTGAATTCAGAGATAGGCATTGTAGCCATTTTTTTCTAACTCCATCGCAAGCTCGCGGCCGCCGGATTGTACAATTCGCCCGTGCGCAAGCACATGCACATGATCGGGAACAATAAAATTCAAAAGCCGTTGATAATGCGTGATCAGCACAATCGCGCGATCTGGCGAGCGAAGCCGGTTCACGCCGTTTGCAACTACGCGAAGCGCATCGATATCAAGACCAGAATCGGTTTCATCTAAAATCGCCAGACGCGGCTGAAGCACCGCCATTTGCAAAATTTCGTTTCGTTTCTTTTCTCCGCCAGAAAAGCCCGCATTCACTCCCCTCTCCAAAAAATCAGGCGACATCTCAACAATTTTCAGCTTGTCCTCAACGAACTTACGAAATTTATCTTCATTCATTTCCGGGGCGCCCTGGTAGCGGCAAATCGAGTTGAAAGCCATTCTCAAAAACGCCAGATTCGAAACTCCCGGCACTTCAACCGGATACTGAAAAGCAAGAAACACGCCCTCTTTGGCGCGCACATCTGGCTCCATATCAAGAAGCGATTGGTAGCGCCCGTTGATTTCGTATTGAATGTCACCCGACAAAACGGAATACCCCGGATAGCCCGCGATAATTTTACTGAGTGTGCTTTTGCCCGAACCATTTGGCCCCATGATGGCATGCACTTCACCCGCCTTCACCTCAAGCGACAAATCACGAAGAACGTCTTTGCCGTCCACTTGCGCATTTAATCTCGATATTTTAAGCACGCACCTCTCCTTAAAACATTTTCAACCGATACTGTTTTCAAGCTTCATTTCAATCAACTTCACTGCCTCAACCGAAAACTCAAGAGGCAAATGTTTAAATACGTCTCGACAAAATCCGTTCACCAAAAGCGATACCGCCTGCTCTTTGCCGACACCGCGTGACTCGAGATAAAAAAGCTGCTCCTCGCTAATTCGCGAAGTTGAGGCTTCGTGTTCTGCCGTGGCCGTCGGATTTTTACTTTCAATCGTCGGGAATGTACATGCCCTTGAATTTTGCCCGACAAGCATCGAGTCACACTGCGAATAGTTGCGTGCACCGTCGGCCGAAGGCATAAATTTTACGAGGCCTCGGTAACTATTCACTGAATGTCCTGTTGAAATACCCTTTGAGAGAATGGTGCTTTTTGTGTTTTTACCGATATGAACCATCTTTGTACCGGTATCGGCCTGCATGTGATCGTGGGTAAGCGCCACTGAATAAAACTCGCCAACCGACCCGTCACCCTGAAGAATGACGCTTGGGTACTTCCAGGTGATTGCGGAGCCCGACTCCACCTGAGTCCACGAAATTTTTGCCTTTCTGCCGACGCACTTGCCCCGCTTAGTCACGAAATTATAAACGCCGCCCATGCCATTTTGGTCGCCCGCGTACCAGTTTTGCACCGTTGAATAATTGATTTGCGCGCCCTCGAGCGCGACAAGCTCGACCACTGCGGCATGGAGCTGATTTTCGTCACGCATGGGGGCCGTACAGCCTTCGAGATAATTGACGTAACTGCCCTCATCCGCAACGAGAAGTGTTCGCTCGAATTGGCCCGTGTCTTTGGCATTGATGCGAAAATATGTCGAGAGATCAAGAGGGCAACGCACGCCTTTGGGGATGTAACAAAAAGAGCCATCCGTAAAAACGGCCGCGTTCAATGCCGCGAAAAAATTGTCGGTATACGGAACGACCGAGCCGAAATATTTTTTCACAAGCTCCGGGCGCTCTTGAATCGCCTCTGAAATCGAGCAAAAAATGACGCCATACTTAGCCAATGTTTCTTTTTGCGTAGTCCCCACCGAAACGCTGTCAAAAACCGCATCGATCGCGACGCCTGAAATTCGTTTCTGTTCGAGAAGCGGAATGCCGAGCCGCTCAAACGTGCGAATGAGTTCCGGATCGAGCTCCTCAAATTTTTTCTTTGGCCCCGCCGCTTTGGGCGCTGAATAGTATCTGATTTTTTGATAATCAATCGCGGGATAATGAACATTGGCCCACGCCGGCTCTTTCATTTTTAGCCATTGCTTGTAGGCCTTGAGGCGGTAATTGAGCATCCACTCCGGTTCATTTTTCTTGTCTGAAATAAACCGAATGATGTCTTCGCTCAATCCAACGGGAGCCGTGTCGGAGTCGATCTCCGTTACAAAACCATATTTATATTCGGCCGGGTCGACAATATCGCTCATTGATTATTCCCCAAAATCTCCGCCACCGATAAGGTCTGATAAAACTCGTTCACGCGGTGACTTAAATTTTTCATCGGCGTAATCACATTGCAGTTCTTCAAGAATTCACACCCTCGCTTATTTTTCACACACCGCACGACCTGAACCGCGCCACTTGTGATTTCAATAACCTCTCGCACGGTCACCTTCGAAAGATCGCGCACCAGCAAGTAGCCGCCGGTTGCCCCCTGTTCAGATTTCAATATTTTTGCCTGGGCCATTTGCTGCATGACTTTTGATGTGGCGTCAAAGGGAATCCCTGTGGAGTCGCAAATCTCCTTCACCGTCGTTAGATGGCCCGCGTACTTACCCGTCATGTATTTGAGCGCAATAAACGCGTATTCAATTCTACGATTAAGCTTGTTCATGCCGTCTAACCATTTGTAATTTCAGCAAAATGTTTATACAACCGAGCCGAATGTTAATCGTTCTTGAGTGCAATGGCAATGAAAATAGGCTAAAAAAAGGCGTATATGGTTTTAGCGTTTTTAAGACTTATCACGATCGCTCTAGGTTCAATTGTTGGCGTCGCCGTTGTCATTTTGGGGCTTAGAGCGCTGGGCGAGAAACAGGTCTATACCGTGCCGCCACACCCGCTGCTCAATATTCAACCGTTTTTCGTCGCGTGGGGGGGTGACTCATCCCACGGCGCCAAACCTTTTTCACTCGATGCCTATAAGCAAGCCGCAAATAAACATTTTGTTCTTGGGGTCCTGGCGCATCCCTCCAGCGATGGCGTTTGGTTTGTGGCAAAAAGCAATAAACTTTCCAAACTTCATTTGGGTCATGGATTTCTCACCCTGACAAGCTCCCAAAAACTTTCGGGAGTTTTACGATTTGTGGATCTCGTAAAGGCTCTTCCGCAAGCAAATTATTACGTAAAAGTTGAGAACCCGGCGTCGCCCTATCTTGGTGAGTTTTTTAAAACCATCGAATCTGCTCACGTCGAAAAACATTTCGTGCTGACCTCGCCGTTTTACGACACGACCAAGTTATTGCGAAATCAAAACCCCAATTGGCTCGTTGGCGCGACAACGTCCCAAGTCGCAAAAGCACAACTCATGAGCTCGATATATCTCGAACCAACGATGTCGCTTGAAGCCGAGGAATTCACTCTGCCGATTGAACCCCTTGATGTCCGCCTATTGCGCGAGCTCACGAAGAGAAAAATGCTGGTGCTGGTAAGAAGAAAAGCGCCGACAACTTATGAAACGTATGCGCGCGATGTAAAAAAATTGCTGAATAAGCACGTTATTACAGGAGCGATTTATGACTCCGACCATTTGCCCTAAACAGGTTGTAATTGTTGGCGGCGGATTCGGGGGACTCAATGCGGCCAAGAAGCTCGCAAATAAATCCAATATCAGTGTTACGCTCATCGATCGCCGCAATTACCACTTGTTTCAGCCGCTTTTATATCAAGTCGCCACGGCGGGACTTTCACCTGCGGACATCGCAACCCCCATTCGCGGAATTTTTTCAAACGCACCCAATATTCGCGTCGTACTCGCCAACGTTCACGGCATCGACCTAACTACGCAAAAGCTTCGAGCAAACGGCAGTGAAATTTCATACGATTATCTCATCCTTGCCTGTGGCGCGAAACACAGCTATTTCGGTCACCCCGAATGGGAAGACTTTTCGCCCGGTCTCAAAACTCTAGAACAGGCGACCGAAATTCGCCGGCGAATATTACTCGCCTACGAGCGAGCCGAGAAAGAAGACAATGACCAAATTAAAAGCGAACTGTTGACGTTTGTCATCGTGGGAGCCGGCCCGACCGGCGTGGAGCTCGCTGGGGCGATTGGCGAAATCGCCCGTTTTACGCTCGAACAGGACTTTCGCAACGTTCACCCAAGTCAAAGTCGCATCATTTTGATTGAAGCCGGCGAGCGCGTGCTCCCGTCATTTTCTCCGAAAATCTCTGAGCGCGCCACTCGTGATCTTGCTAATATCGGCGTCGAAGTGAGAACTCACTCGCGCGTAACGAACATTACACCGGCGGGAGTGTGGCTGAGTTCTGAATTCATCCCTACGCGCACGGCGATTTGGGCGGCGGGCGTGCAACCGTCAAGCCTCAATCAGTTTTTGGGCGCGGCCCTCGACCCGGCGGGCCGCGTGATCGTGACTCGCGATTTATCACTCCCCGATCATCCGAACGTATACGTCATTGGCGATCAAGCTCATTTTGAAAAAAAAGATGGCCCTGCACTGCCCGGACTCGCACCCGTTGCTATACAAGAGGGCCGACACGCGGCTCAAAATATTTTGCGCCAATCGACAGGACAAAAGACCAAACGCTTTCACTATTTTAACAAAGGGCAAATGGCGACGATTGGCCGTCGACGCGCCGTTGTCCAGGCCGGCCCCATTCAGTTTGACGGATTTCTCGCCTGGGCAACATGGCTTATCGTTCACATTTATTATTTGATTGGCTTTCGCAATCGTCTCATGGTGATGCTTCAGTGGGCATGGTCTTATATTACCTTTCAAAAAGGCGCGCGACTCATCATGTCTGACGACTGGCATTCATATCCGCATGGCGGCGCAAAGCCCAATTCTTAAAGTTGCCAAATTGACCGCATATGCTACGCTTTTACGATTATGGAAATAGCCCACGCCGCTTCTCAATCAATATCATCTGGAATTCAATTCAGCGCGCTCACCGCCATTCTCGACGCCAGTTGGACTGTTCAACTCGTCTTACTGATACTTGTCGGCATGTCGGCGGTCTGTTGGGCGATTATCTTCACAAAAAAGCGAACGCTGGATTTGGTTCGCGCCGCCAACAAGCCCTTTCTCGATATGTTTTGGTCAGCCTCGTCTCTCGACGATATTTTTTCGAAATCTGAAAAACATCCCGACAGTAGCCTCGCGCGAGTTTTTCGCTCTGGCTACCTTGAGCTTCGCAAAATGGCCGATTCGAACTTGGCTCGGTCAGAAAAGGGCGCTGGTCCGGCATTATCCGGAATTGATAATCTTGAACGAGCCCTTCGTAAAGCCATCGATATTGAGGTTACAAAACTCTCGACGCGGTTGAATTTTTTGGCGACGACAGGCAGTACGGCTCCGTTTATTGGACTTTTCGGTACAGTCTGGGGGATCATGGGCGCGTTTCATAAAATCGGTGCAACCAACATGGCAAGCCTTGCCGTCGTTGCGCCCGGAATTTCAGAAGCTCTCATTGCCACGGCAATCGGACTGGTCGCGGCCATACCCGCGACCATCGCCTTTAACCACTATATGACTCTCGTGCAGCGTGAAGAGCTCGAGCTGAACAGTTTTGCCGCGGATTATCTCAACATTGCAAAACGAAATTTTTTTAAGGAATAGCGTCGCGATTTTCGCCGACGGCAAACATGGGGTGCAAGCGTGGCGATGAATAATTCATTTGCTAAAAAATCTCGCGTAATGAGCGAGATTAACATCACTCCGCTGGTCGACGTGATGCTCGTGCTCCTCGTGATCTTTATGGTGACGACGCCGCTTATGCAGCAAGGCCTCGAGGTCGATTTGCCCCGAACTGCCGCTAGTGGAATTCGCGCGACCGATGAACCCTTCATTCTTGTCATCGACCGTGGCGGTAAAATCACCGCCGGCAAAGTCCCTCTTCGATTACAAAATTTGAGCGCACGCCTGAAGGCGATTTTTCATACGCGTAAAAATAAACAACTTTACATTCAGGCCGATAAACGAACGGAGTATGGGCGAGTGGCCTCGGTGTTAGCCGAAGCGCGAAGCGCTGGGATTTTCAACATCAGTCTTGTCACCTTGCCTAAAGCGAAATGAAAGAAAACGACTCATTTCGAACGTTCCTTAATATTTCAATCGCTATTCATATTTCCATCATAGCCGGCTCATTCATCAAACACTGGCTCATGCCCGGCCAAATGTTGGTCGTCCCCGAAGCAATCCGTGTGGACGTCGTCGCACTCCCCGACAAACTCCCGCCGCCGGCGCCACCTGTTCAACAAGCGCCCAAAATGCCGCCGCTGCCTGTGGCAAAAATTACGCCACCCAAACCCACTCCGCCAGTTAAGCCGAAAAATTTTAAATCTACACAAAACCAGGCACTCGCCGAACTCAAAGCAATGGAAGAAATCGAGAAGATGCAGCAGCAACTCAACGCATCGACGGCCAAACCCGCTCCAGAGAAAACGCCGAAGTACAAAGGCAACATCATTTCATCGGGCGACAGTTTTAGCGGGCTCTCACGGCTTCACGTCAACGACTATCTCGCGGCACTGAAGGCAAAAGTTCAAGCACACTGGACGTTGCCGCAATGGTTGAGCGATGCTAACCTCAAGGCGCAGGTGATCGTGACGCTCGACGCAGATGGCTCGATTTCGCGCAGTCAAATTTACGCCTCATCGGGGAACGCCATTTTTGACAACTCGTGCCTTGCGGCTATTCAGAATGCGAGCCCATTCTCACCACCACCGGATGAAGTGAAAAACTCGGTCTTGCTCATTCACTTTCCGTTTTAAGGTGGCTATTTG